>NZ_MODX01000003.1:0-192014 GCF_001866125.1 Acinetobacter sp. LCT-H3
TCATAATCTCTTAATGATCTTACTTAAAACCTCGTCAGCTTTAAGTTCCAACCCAATCACTTAACTTTTCGTTTCATGCATTGCGTTGGTGTGCTGCGTATTCTATACAGTTTCACAATGAGCGCAAGTGCTTTTCATAAAAATATATAAAAATATGATTTGGTCGTTCATTTTTTACTCTGAATGCGTATTTTTAGCAGCTTTAGGTGTGTAAATCCATCATTCTGGCCTGAAATATATTTTCAAAGTGTAACGTTTAGCTCTCAAACTAAAAAAGATCGGTATAAACCGATCTTTTTCATGTTTTTTCAATTCCCTTGCTCTGCTAGCCATAACATAAACTTCCGACGCTCTTCTTTAGATGCTTGCTGCCAAAGCTGAATCAGCTTTTGGTCAGTGGAAGTTTTTATTGCTGTTTCAGCTGAATTTAGATTCGCTACCACTGGTGATACCGCTGCCTGTGGATAAACAGACGCAGGCTGATTTGCAGGAGCAACTGTTTTAGTTGTCAAGTCTAGCGCTTTACCTAATACACTTTTACCCAATAATGGTTTGGTTTCACTATTTGCGCCTGACTGTTGTACCAACAATTGATTTCTGGCGTCATATAAACCAATGATCGGCTGATCTTTATATTTTTGTGCAGTATCAAAATCTTTAGGTGCATTAATCAAAGCCAAACGATAACTTTCGCCATCTTTTAATTCAGGTGTTTTAACTGTTACTACATCCGATTTTAAAATGTCATGGCTGTTATCATTATGCTGGAAGAATTCAATATAACGTACACTAATTCTATTTGAACCCGGATCTAGCTTATAAGTCTGTTTTTTACGGATTAATCCACTATTCACTTCTCGCTCATTCACCCCGACAATCTTGATTTCTTCTGGTGCCGTCAAGGTCACTGCTGAAAAAACAGAAGTACTTCCCATTAAAGTCGCAACTGCAATCATAATACGTAAATTCATTCGCTTCTTTTTCCTGATTATTTAAGTCTGCTTGCACTATGCCGAGTATACGTGACAATTTTATGATAAATCACTTAGACAAATAGCCAAGACTTTAAGCATATATCTATATATCCATCTGATTTATTCAGCTAAGCACTTTATCTTGAATGAATACAAAATAAAAAAAGGAGCACCGAAGCACTCCTTTTTTTATTATTTAACTCAATTAATTAAAAGTTTTAAAACGCTCTGCATCATCCATAAAGGTTTTTTCACCTGCTGGTGCTTCGATCGAACCAAACACAAGTTGGGCACGTAGCTTCCAGTTTGAAGGCACATCAAAAGCAATTGCAACTTCATCATCAATGATCGGATTATAGTGCTGCAAAGAGGCACCAATATTTTTCTCCGCCAGCGCTGTCCAAGTGGCAAATTGGGCAATTGCTGAAGAATGCTCTGACCATACCGGGAAATTATCTGCATATAATGGGAATTGTGCTTGCAGCCCTTTCACTACTTCCTGATCTTCATAAAATAAGGCTGTACCATAACCCGCTGCAAAACTGTTAATTTTATTATTTGTTCCTTCAAAGGCATCAGCTGGAACAATTTTCTTTAAAGTATCACGAACAATATTCCAGAAATTTTGATGCGATTCACCAAACAGGATTACCACGCGGGATGTTTGCGAGTTAAAAGAAGATGGGCTATGACGTACCGCTTCCTTAATTGTATTTTCAACTTCTGTCTGATCTAGGCTTACATTATTACCAATTGTATAGATGCTGCGACGTTGTTTGATCTGATCTAAAAATGCCATGAAGAACCTCTTGTATATCTTGTCTTGTTCAAAGTTGATAAAGAGAGATTAATCTTTTTATCACCCAGAAACAGGCGTATATAAAAAACGTAGTGTTTTATTTATAGAACAATAAGAGGATTCTTAACGTTTAATATTTGTATTGAACCCACTGGCAAAAATTTCCAGCGGGTTATTGGTCTTTATGATTTTAGGTAAATATGCGGAAGCGATCCTGAAAGTTAGGATCTGGACGGGCTTCTGCAGGCTGCTCAATAGAACCAAAACAAAGCTGGGCACGTAGCAGCCAGTTTTCATCTATTTTAAAATGTGCTGCAACTGCCTGATCCACCATTGGATTGTAGTGCTGTAAGGATGCTCCTAATCCTGAATCTGCAAGTGCTGTCCAGACAGCAAACTGCGCCATACCCGAAGTTTGCTCAGACCAGACCGGGAAATCTTCAGCGCTCATTGGCATTTTCTTTTGTAACTGCTGAATAATTGTCTGATCTTCATAAAATAGAACTGTTCTAAAGGCAGCAGCACATTGATCAAGCTTGATTTCAATTCCTTCGAATACCTGAACAGGCATTTCCTGACATTTGACCTCTTTCACGATTTCCCAGAATTTATAATGTGAATCACCAAACAAAATCACGATTCGTGCACTTTGTGAATTGAATGCTGAAGGACAACTACGTACCGCAGCTTGGATCAGTTCAGCAATATACGCCTGGCTATAATGAACTCGTCTTCCCAAAGCATAAATACTACGGCGTTTTTTCAGCTGATCAATAAAAGTCAGCTCATCTCCCTGTACAGTTTTGCTTTTTTTTTGAAAATTTAAAATCTTTCGTCAGGTCTGCCGTGAGTACATGCCCAATCTTATTTAATAACGCCATTTACACTTTCCCCCAATCAACACATGCCTACCAATAGGTGGACTTGTTTATTGTAAAGATTTTGACTAATAAGGCTTATGACATAAGCTTTCAAGCCTGTTGCTTTTTACAGCAAATAATCAATCTAAAAACAAAAAACTCCGCGCTAAGCGGAGTTTGTGTGACTTATTACACGATTATTTATTTTCAGTTTCAAATAATGCAGCAACAAATGATTTGGCAGAGAATGGACGAAGATCGTCAATTTTCTCACCTACACCAATAAAGCGGATTGGAACATGGGTACGACTGGCAATGTTAAATAGCACCCCACCTTTAGCAGTACCATCTAATTTAGTAATGGTAATACCAGTCAGACCAACCGCTTCATCAAACATCTCTACCTGATTAATGGCATTCTGACCCGTACCAGCATCTACAACCAGCATCACTTCATGCGGTGCAGTTGCATTAATCTTCTGCATTACACGTTTCACTTTGGTCAACTCTTGCATCAGATGGCTCTTGTTATGCAAACGACCTGCCGTATCAGCGATCAGGACATCTACACCTTTGGCACGTGCACTTTCAAAAGCATCAAAAATAACAGAGGCAGAATCGGCACCATGACCTTGAGCAACTACGGCGATATTATTGCGCTCACCCCAGATTTGCAGCTGTTCAGTTGCCGCAGCACGGAAGGTATCACCAGCTGCCAGCATGACTTTCTTGCCTTCGCCTTGTAAACGTTTTGCCAGCTTACCAATGGTTGTGGTTTTACCTACACCGTTTACACCGACAACCAGAATCACGAAAGGACTTTTGTTCGGGTCAATGTGTAACGGTTTTACACGCGGTGCCAATAAAGCCACCAGTTCTTCCTGAAGCGCTTTATATAATGAATGAGAGTAAATCAAGTCACCACGTGCTGTACGTTCTGTCAGATTGGCAATAATGGTCTTGGTTGCATCTACACCAATATCTGCAACCAATAATTGCTCTTCTACTTCTTCTAGTAATTCGTCATCAATTTCTTTGCCACCGATGAGGATATTGACCATACCATCTGCAAAGTTTTTGCGGGTCTTGGTTAAACCTTCCTTCATACGGCTAAAGAAACCGCCTTTAGGAGCAGATTCTTCACTCGGTATTTCTGTTGCGGCAGGCGCTGAAACAACGGCTTGTTCGCGTGGCGTTTCTATAATTGGCACATTGACCGCAGGTAAACTCGGTAATGTGACATCGTCATCTCCGATATCAGCATCAATCAAAAATTTGTTTTGCTCATTAGATTGCTGTTGCATGCCGAATCCTTGAAAAGCATTGCGTTAAAAAATAGGATTCTACCATAAGTTATAAGGTTTTAGCTTTAGATTAAAATTCCATTTCTACTACACCAAAAAGCAACAGCACCAGTTTGCTTTCAATTGCACAATTCTTAAAATGGCTTATAAATACATCTGCTTATTTTGGAATATCCAGTGTTCAAATCACTTATTTTTATGCACGCCCGTCCAATCCAGTTTAAGCGATACATGTATTCGCTTGGTACAATACTGATATGTCTAAGCAGCAGTCAGATTCAGGCACAAACTATAGAAAAATCCAAATCTGAACTGACGCGTAGTACCTTTGAAACCACCCTGAAAAATGGTCTAAAAGTCATTATCCGAGAAGATCACCGTGCGCCGATGGTCATGACCCAGATCTGGTATAAAGTCGGCAGTGCGGATGAATCCGGTAACACTCTGGGTATATCACATGTGCTGGAACATATGATGTTCAAGGGCACCAGCAAAGTTCCAAATGATGAATTTACACGGATTAGCCGGATTTATGGGGGCAGTATTAATGCTGCAACCTTTACCAATTACACCAATTATTATCAGCTTTATCCCAAGGCCTACTTCCCGATGGCGCTCGAACTCGAAGCTGACCGTATGAGTAATCTGCTGCTACGCCAACAGGATTTTGAGCCAGAAATCAAAGTGGTTATGGAAGAGCGCCGCCAGCGCACCGAGGACAATCCTCGTTCACGTGCCTTTGAACGTTTTAAATGGATCAGTTATCCCACCAGCCATTATCGCCAACCGGTGATTGGTCATATGAAAACCCTGAACAATATCCAGCTGAACGATGTAAAGCAGTGGTACAAGACCTGGTATACGCCGAACAATGCGATTCTGGTGATTGTTGGTGACGTAGAGTCTGAACAAGCGCTGTTACAAGTACAGAAATACTTTGCTGACACACCTTCACGTGCCACACCGCAACGCAATGATGTACATGAGTTTGAACACTTGGGCTATCGTCACATGGAAATCAATACCGATGTGCAAGTGCCCAACCTGTACATGACCTGGAATGTCAAATCACTGGCTTCCGCAATCAATCCGCAGGATGCTTATGCCCTGACAATTATCCGGAGTTTGCTGGACAGTGGTATTTCCTCAAGGCTGCAAGATCGCTTGGTACGAGACCGCAAACTACTGACTTCTGTCAGTGTGTCGTATGATCCGTATAACCGTGGTGACAGCCTGTTTAGTATTTCTGCATTACCTGCAAATGGCGTCAGTTTTGAAGATGCGCAAAAAGCCATTCAGGCAGAAGTTGATGCATTAAAAACCGAAGATATTCCCAAGCATGAACTTGAACGCATCACTACCCGCTTTGTTTCCAACCTTATTTATAATCAGGATAATATTGCTGGTCAGGCTAAAATGATCGGCAATCTGGAAGTGAACGGCTTAAGTTACCGACTGATGGATGAACTTCCTAAATATTATGAAAATGTCAGTATGAGCGATATTCAGCGTGTCGCGAATAGCTATTTTATTCGTGAAAATCTCAGTACCTTATACCTCGCACCGGAAACAAAAGCACAATGATGATCAAGTTCAAGTCTGCATGTTCGAATAGTTTATTAATTGTTGCGTTGAACTGTGCTTCTGTGGTCTGGGCCGAAAGTGTTCAAAATACAAAAGTTATACCGGAAGATAATCCCACCCAGTTGCAATCTATTCCCTTGCTACAAAGCTTAAAGAATCTGAAGAATGAAAGACAGTTTCATGCACCTTATGTACATGAGCTGAATAATCGCTACAAAATACGTACGCTGTTTGTCGAAACCAAAGATCTGCCGATGGTCGATATTCAACTAACCTTTAATGCTGGTGCAGCACGGGATGAGGAAATTCAGAAGGGTTTGTTTGGTTTGTCCAGTATGGCAGCCAAACTGATCCGGGAAGGAACCGATACATATACTGCGCGGGAAATTGCGTCTGTTTTTGATCAAAGTGGCGCACAATTTAGTGCCCAGGCGTATCGGGATATGTTTGTCATCCGCCTACGTGTAATGTCTGATCCGAAAAAACTGGAACCCGCACTGGCAATGATGATGGAAGTACTTAAACATGCTTCATTTAAAAATCAGAGCATCAGCCTGGCTGTTAGCAACACCAATGTTGGTCAAAAACAGCTACAGGAAAATCCAGGCCGCTTAATGGATATCCGTTTTTATAGAAGCCTATATGGGCAGCATCCTTACGCACAGCCAATCACAGGCACCATTGGCGGCACTCAAAAAGTAAATCCTGAACATTTAAAGAAGTTCCGTGATCAGTTTCTGGTTGCGCAAAATATGAATATTGCGATTACCGGAAAACTTAGCCCCAAAGAGGCCTTAGACCTGTCAGAACGCATTGCAGGAAATTTCAAGCAAGGCACACGAGCAAAGTCATTGCCTGATCCACAGCTAAAAAATGATATTGAAGTAATTCATATTCCCTATAACTCAAGTCAGGCTCATGTAATGTTCGGGCATATCGGACCCAGCCGCTTTAATAAAGATAGGCTGGCTTTAGAAGTTGCGAATCGTATATTTGGTGGTAGTGGCTTTAATGCGATATTGATGCAGGAGTTAAGAATCAAGCGTGGCTTTACTTATGCTGCCTATAGCACTTTTAGTTTTACTCAGGCACCGGGTGTATTCAGTTTCCGCTATTCGACCCGTCAAGACCAGCTATTAGACAGTATTCAGGTCGCGCATCAGGCATTGATCAACTTTGTAAATCAGCCGATAAATACTAAACGACTGGAAGAAACCAAATCTGGCATGTTAAGGGCATTTCCAAATAACTATAGTAGCAATGCCACCATTAACGCCCAGCTCGGAACGATGGGATTCTATGCAGAGCCACGCGATTATCTCGCCACCTATCCAGAACGATTAGCCAAAATCACTGCAAAAGATGTTGAAAATGCAGTAGACAAACATCTGCATCCAGACCGTTTAACCGTAGTGGTGGTCAGTCAGGCACTGGATAAAGATAAACTAAAAACAGCCTTAAAAGCGAATTTAACAAGTACGGCTACGGCTGAGGAATTAATACTCACACCTTAAATTTTAAGGCTGATCCGCTTTTACTGCAGGTAACTGATGTGCACGGACTGATTCCTGCTGGTATGCCTGCATCAATTTAAGATATTGTCCACGATAAACCGCTGGCCGCTCAAGCAAGGCTATAGCCATATCTTGCGTTTGTGGTAACTGTTGCTGTATGGAAAGTTGCTGAATTTGTTCAGATTGAACCGTAGTGACAGGACGATAAAGTGCAATACTTGCCAGCACCATAATAAATAAAAAAATAAAAATAAAAACGCTGTTATAAATTTGCTCCAGCGTTAATTTGGACAGAAATATCCTGATTTTTTCTACGTCAATAGCCATACACTACCTCTAATTCAAAGTAGTGTATGGCTGCATTGCAATAAGTTCAAGTAATCAACCGGAAATTCGCCTGATTTGCAGACGGCTTACTTTAGTTGAGTATTGTCTATTCTATTTAAATAAAGCGATAAAAACGGTACTTCCCAGCATACCCGCAGTAATTGCCAGAATCAGGAAGATAGCAAACTTGCTCAGCCCAGACTCTGCACTGGCTGGGTGCAGGCGGTCGGGATCGGCAAGACGTACCAGTTCTGAATTATAAAGTTTGTAGAATTGTTCACGCTGATTCTCGTCTAGCTGACGGGTAAAATCATAGACTGCTTTACGCTGTGCCAGACTATACTCCCCTAGATGGATTTCTTTATGGAAAATAGCTGCATCTAATTTTTTCCGGTGCAGTTGCGCCAATGCCATTACTTGGCCAGCCGTCGGGGGAATATCAAAATCAATTCCATCTAATGTGTGCGACATGTTATTCTCCTTGTTGTTAGCTTAATAGTTACTTCTTATAGTAATAAAAAATATATTTGATGATAGTTTAATCATGTAAACTACATAACAAAAATAAAATTCGATGAAATAATTGACTTTTCACCCATTCTGTAATATTAGTTTAACATTACTCAGTTATATTTGTAGTTAGACTAAAAAGTCTATCCGTAATCATAATTAAAATTAAGGAGTTTTTATATGATTCAACAATTCTCTCCACATGAACTTGAACATCTGTATGCTGAAGCTGTGAATACAATCCAGTCACAAATGAATTTTTCAGATGCTGTCAAACAACTTGAAGATGCTGCACGTGCAGGCCATGGTAAAGCGGCGCTTTTTTTAGCTGAACTTTATTATCAAGGTTTCCGTGTCGAGCGGGACTCAATGAAAGCCCAATACTGGCAAAACATGGCCACCATGCAAGCCTAAAAAAACGTCACCCCGGTGGCGTTTTTTTATAGTTACAATATTACTTATACATGATGAAGCATTAACATAACGATTTCTTGCAAAGCTGAAACAGTAATTTCATATAGTTTTCTTACAATGACAGCGTTGTTCTACGATAGCTTGATCATAATGAAAATGCCAAATATTAAAGATATCCAACCACTGCCTAAGGACCTTGCGGTCAAAATCACCATCCTGAAATCGATGATGTACTGCGGGGTACTTTGGGGACTGTTTCATGAAGGCTGGGGCATGATGCGCGATCAGGATGAAACCCTGTTCCCGTTCTGGCTTAATTCATCTCATGCGGCAAATTATGCCAAAAAGAACTGGCCAAATTATACTCCGCGCAAAATCACGCCTGAGGATTTTGAGCAGGCACTGTTACCTACCTTACATCGTCTGAATGTCACTCCTGTTCTGGTACGAGGCAGTGGCAAACAAATTAAGCTGACAATTGGACAGGTGCGTCATTTCTTTTTTTCAGGACAAGGGCTGCACTTCGCTGCATAACATGTTATTTATAGAGTCAGCACAGCAATTACCTGAAGATAAACAGCTTAAACTTCAGGATAAATAATAACAGCTAAGGACTTAATAATGACGAATGTAGCGCAAGTACTCAAAGACAAGCCCTCTCAAGAAATCTATACCATTCATCCAGAAGCGACGGTTCTTGAAGCCATTACTTTAATGGCAGATAAAGACATCGGTGCGATTGTAGTGGTCGAAGAAGATAAAGTGGTCGGAATTCTTTCCGAACGTGATTACACTCGAAAGATTGTGCTGATGGAACGTACTTCCTTTGATACGACTGTCAGCCAGATCATGACTTCTAATGTAATCATGGTAGATTGCCACACTTCTGTACCGGACTGTCTCAGCTTAATGACCAATAAACATTTGCGTCATTTACCAGTGGTAGAAGCAGGAAAACTGGTGGGGTTGGCTTCAATTGGTGACTTGGTTAAAGCAGCCATGAATGATCAGCAAATTTTGATTGATCAACTGCAACAATATATTTCAGGTTAAATATTAATTCAAAAAGCCATTTTGTAATGACATTAGATTGACAAAGAAATGATAGAAATAAAAAACCGCTCAATTTGAGCGGTTTTTTTATTTACAGCTATAGCTAGATTAGTTGAGACCTAACTTTTCAGCCACATAGTCAGAGTCTTTATCACCACGACCTGATAGATTCACAACAATTTTCACATCTTCTGGCAATTTACCTGCTTCACGAATCGCCCAAGCCACTGCATGTGAACTTTCCAGCGCAGGCACAATACCTTCTACACGTGATAAAGTCATAAAGGCATCCAGACATTCCTGATCTGTTGCCGTCGTATATTCCACACGACCCAAATCTTTAAGCAGACTATGCTGCGGACCGACACCCGGATAATCCAGACCAGATGCAATTGAATGCACTGGTAAAGGTTCACCCTGCTCATCTTCTAATACATAACATGCCATACCATGAATCTGGCTAGGCTTACCTAAAGTCAGCGTTGCAGAGTGTTTGTCAGTATCCAGACCATGACCTGCCGGCTCCACACCCACCAGTTTTACTTCTGGTTCATTTAAAAAAGCGGTAAATGCGCCCATCGCATTGGAACCACCCCCTACACAAGCTACGATATAATCCGGGTTTGCACCAAAACGATCATTACTTTGTACCTTGATTTCGTCCCCAATAATCGACTGAAAATCACGTACCATCATTGGAAATGGATGCGGCCCTACTACCGAGCCGATTGCATAGATGTAGTTTTTCGGGTCTTTTAAATATTCTTCAAAGGCACTATCTACCGCATCTTTCAAGGTAGCTGTACCACGAGTGACTGAAATCAGTTTGGCACCGAGAATTTTCATTTTCACCACGTTCGGGTGTTCTTTCTCGATATCCACCTGCCCCATATGAATTTCACATGGAATACCAACCAATGCACACGCCGTTGCCAAAGCAACACCATGTTGCCCGGCACCTGTTTCAGCAATCACTTTGGTTTTACCCATGTATTTTGCTAACAGTGCTTCACCCAGACAGTGATTGATTTTGTGCGCACCTGTGTGGTTTAGATCTTCACGTTTTAGGTAGATCTGCGCCCCACCGAGCTGTTCAGAAAGACGTTTGGCATGAAATAAAGGACTTGGGCGACCGACATAGTGGACCAACAGGTCTTTCAGTTCATTCTGAAATTCTTCAGTCTGACGAATTTCCTGATAAGCAACATTAATATCATCCATTGCCTGTTTCAGATCGGGTGGAATAAACTGACCGCCGTAGTTCCCAAAAAAACCCTCTTCATTTGGCAATGCAATACCATTAATTTGATGATCCATAGCGATCCTTAACAATCTGGACTAAATTTATAAAAACTACTTTATATTAAAATGTTTTGTTTTAAAGGACTAATAACTATAAATAAAGTCATCAAAAGATAAATGGAATCAGCGCGCCAGATATTTGGTCATATCTTCAATGCCTTTTAGGGTCATTGGATACATATGCTTTTCAAAGATCTGCTGAATCAATCCGATGGTTTGCGTATAGTGCCAGTAACGCTCTTCTTCCGGATTTAACCAGGCCGTTTTTTCAAAATGCTGACGCAGACGCTGTAACCAGACCTGTCCTGCTTCATCATTCATATATTCCACCGAGCCTCCCACTGAATGCAGCTCATATGGCGCCATACTGGCATCACCAACCACGATTACCCGATAATCGCGACCATAAGTATTCAGCAGATCCCAGGTATTCATACGGGTACTGGAACGACGAAAATTATCTTTCCAGACATAGTCATACAAACAGTTATGGAAATAAAAATATTCCAAAGTCTTGAACTCGGTTTTGGCAGCACTAAACAGTTTCTCACACTGGGCAATGTGTGCATCCATGGAGCCGCCCACATCAAATAGCATAAGCACTTTGATGCGATTACGGCGTTCCGGCACCAACTGCACATCCAGAATGCCCTGCTTGGCTGTTTCACGAATGGTACTGTCAATATCCAGTTCTTCAGCAGCACCCTGACGGGCAAACTTACGCAGGCGACGCAGTGCCAGCTGCATCTGACGGCTACCCAAAATCTGTTCATCATCCAGATTACGGTATTGACGCTGTTCCCAGACTTTGACTGCTGAACGCTTACGCCCCGGCCCGCCAATACGCACACCTTCAGGATGATCGCCATAGGCACCAAAAGGTGAAGTGCCACCAGTACCAATCATTTTGTTGCCGCCCTGATGTTTTTTATGCTGTTCGCGCAAGCGCTCTTCCAGCATTTTCATCAATTCTTCTAGTGAACCGGCTTTTTTCAGCTCTTCACGCTGTTCTGGTGTCAGATGCTTTTCCAATAGTTCCAGATCAAACCAGTCTTTGGGCAGCTTATGCACCTGATTCAGCAATTCATCCAGATCGAAAGTGGCGATCCCATCAAAATAGTCTTTCATGGCACGATCGAACTTATCGAAATAGCGCTCGTCTTTGACCATGACGGTTTTGGCTAGCTGATAGAACTCGTCCTGATCGGCAAAAACAATACCTTCAGCAACTGCCTGATTCAGGTCAATCAGCTCACGGGTAGATACCGGTACACCGTATTTGCGCAAGGTATAAAACAGTCGCACGAACATGCGTGTTTCTCCCTTAACGGCGTGACATGAATGCTAGGCGTTCAAGCAGCTGGACATCCTGCTCGTTTTTGATCAGCGCACCATACAGCGGTGGAATGGCTTTAGATTTATCGGCATTACGCAATACATCTTCTGGCATATCATCTGCCATTAACAGACTTAACCAGTCAATTAATTCAGAAGTTGAAGGTGGTTTTTTCAGGCCCGGAACCTGACGTAATTTAAAGAATACTTGCAATGCCTCATTTACCAAGGTTGCTGAAATATTCTCAAAATGCACATCAATAATGTCGCGCATGGTCGCTTCATCAGGAAATTCGATGTAATGGAAGAAACAGCGACGCAGGAAAGCATCCGGCAATTCCTTTTCATTATTTGAGGTAATGATGACAATTGGGCGCTGTTTTGCAGTAATAGTTTCGCCTGTTTCATACACAAAGAACGACATCTTATCGAGCTCATGTAACAGGTCATTTGGGAATTCAATATCTGCCTTGTCGATTTCATCAATCAGCAATACACAGCGCTCTTCACTGCTAAATGCTTCCCACAGTTTTCCTGGCTTGATGTAGTTTTTGATGTCATAGACACGGTCATCACCCAATTGACTGTCACGCAGACGCGATACTGCATCATATTCGTAAAGGCCTTGCTGGGCTTTGGTGGTGGACTTGATGTGCCAGGTGATGAGTTTCATTCCCAGACTTTCAGCCACCTGTTCTGCCAGCAGGGTTTTACCTGTACCCGGTTCACCTTTGACCAGCAGCGGTTTTTGTAAACTGCGTGCGGCTTTGACAGCCAATTTTAAACTATCAGTTGCAATATACTGACTTGTACCAGAAAACTGTTGATGATCCACAGACATGATTTAACCTTATTTTTTTATTTACAGTGGTGAAGTTTTTTTGTTTACAGCAATCTTTGCTTTATTTGTTACATAGCTTGACCAGCAATAGCCGATCAGTGAAGCAATACCAATCACAAACAAAATGAGTGAGGCATTGATCCAGACCAGTTCTTGTTCCTTGGTCAATACACCAAATATCAGTCCGAAAATCGCCGGGGCTAATGAGGCATTCGGACCTTCGGATACTGTCGGCGTTAGCAGGATGGCAAACACTAAAATCCAGAGAAAGCCACCTGCCGGTTTTGGCAGGCGCTTAGTCACGCCATACCAGCACAACAGTGCAATTATACTGCCTATCAGGTATACCGCGATGGCAATCGATTCTTCAGGAATTGAATCTAATACAGTTACATAACCATTCATTTCACAACTCCTGAATAAATATTAAGCACCACGAAGACCTTCTGGTTCTACAGCATTCGGGTTAATCAAACCTTCAGGCGGCATTTGCAGGAAGAAACCACGGGTTTCAATCGAGTCGATCACGTGCAGCACATTAGCACGTGCCAGCTTGCGGGTTTCGCTCAGTTCAAGATGCATGACAAAAGTCGCACGACCAAATGCTACGCGGACAGCTTCGCCCAGTACGTGAAGTGGATCGAAAGTTTCAGCTTCATTTTCTTCAGCTGGACGAGCCACATAAAGGTACATTTCATCCTTTTTGCTCGATTTGTAGATAGACACTTGCATGATTTTGATTTAGACAACAATTTAGAAAAATCAGTAGCAAGGATACCTTAAAACGTCACCTGAGGCATTAGCCATAATTAACGCATCAGTCGTGATTTTGTATAATTGCTCTTTCTTTAATCAGTTTTGTAGTTAAGTTTCTATCCAGGCTTTAGTCGACAACTTTCATCTGTCTAGAAAGATAGGATTCATCCTGACGTAGCAGCTCAACCAGTGGCTTGGTCAGATGATCATAACGCCAGCCAAGTAAAAATTCCGGCAAATCCTGTTCATCATTGTGGAACACAACATGCTGGTACAACGCATTCATCCATTTTTTGCGCATCAGGACTTCTTTCGGGATAGAAGTTTCATCTACAACATTTTGAATGATGGCATCAACTTTTGTACCGACTTCACTTGAAGAATGACGGATTGGACGTGCCAGACGTAATGGCCACTCGGATTGATCTGGCAAGAATTTCAGCAGGTCCAGAATCATCTTGCCATGATCACGAATAATATTGGCACGCAGATCTTTCACAGTGCTGAGCTGGAACATATTCTTAGGGTTCTTCTCCACCAGATTAATCATAGCCGAGTTTTTCATGATGAAACTGCGCGGAATATTCAGTGCCTTGGCAATCTGCTCACGCCATACTGCAAGCTGCTGTAGCTGCATCAGCTGACGGCGTGAATGACGATAGTTGCCAACATCCTGATATAACAAGGCCGTTGGTGTTTCCTCGCCAATTTCCCGGGTCATGAAGCGACAATCTTCCAGTGCCAAGTCTAACAGGTGCTTTTGTTTCAACTCCTGCTTGATCTGATCACCCAAGTGCACCAGATAATGCACATCATTGGCTGCATACAACAATTGTTCATGACTTAAAGGACGTGCCAACCAGTTTGAACGGGTTTGATCTTTTTCAATTTCAACATCTAGCATCTGCTTCAAGGCATTCTGATAGCTGACCTGTAAACCATGCCCCAGAAACGCCATCCCTACTTGGGTATCAAACACATTACTCAGAGATTTTTGCTGGGTATAGTGATAGATCAGATCAATGTCTTCTCCACAGGCATGGAAAATGTTCTGTTGTGCTGCAAAGAGACGCTTGAAGAACTCGGTCAGATCCAGGGTCGTACCGTCGAGCAGATAGACATTGCCACAGACATTAATCTGGAACACACCAAGTTTCGGCCATAAAGTATCGACCTTGATGAACTCTGTATCCAAAGCATAAACCGAGCTTTGATCCATTTGTGCGAGTACTTGATCGAGTCCAGCTTGATCTTGAATAAATTGAAACATAAATGACTGAATCAGCGTAATGTGGATGTCCGAATATAGTTATATTAACTGATATTTATAATATTTATGATAAAAAAATAAACATTTAGCTATAAAATTTTGCAATAACAATATCGATAAATTAAATGAATATTCTCATATTTTTTTTAACTTGTTCTTCTCTTTAGTAAAACGCATGCAGAGAAACAGGTTTATTTCATCCGCATGCGGTTATGTACAGCTTGGCTTAAGGTATGGCTGTCTACATATTCCAGTTCACCACCTTGTGGTACACCCTGGGCAATCCGGGTAATCTGAATCGGTAAATGCTTGCTGGCTTCCATGAGGTAGTGCGCAGTGGCCTGTCCTTCTACAGTTGCATTCGTAGCCAGAATCACTTCACGAATCTGACCTCTGTTTAAACGCTCGAGTAGATATGGAATCCCAATTTCTTCAGGCCCAATTCCATCTAGTGGTGACAAATGTCCACCCAGTACATGGTATTTACCACGAAAACTGCCACTCTGCTCAATAGCCATCACATCCGCTGGTGATTCCACCACACAAAGCAGCTCATCATCACGTTCAGTTGAGGTGCAGATATTACAGACTTCATCTTCAGTGAGTGAATGACAGATTGAACATTCATGAATATGGTTGGTTGCTTCAGTCAATGCATGTGCCAGACCAATCGCACCTTCACGGTTTTTCATGATCAGATGCAATGCCATACGCTGGGCCGATTTCGGCCCAACGCTTGGCAAGATGCGTAATGCTTGAACCAGTTGATCAAAACGATCACTAAACATTGCGCAAATTTCCTTAGAACAGGCCAGCCAGACCTGGAGGTAAGCCCATGCCCTGGTTTGCAGACTTCATACGTTCTTCTGAAATTGCTTCAGCTTGGCGTGCCGCATCATTCATTGCAGCCGCGATCAGATCTTCAATCATATCCGGATCATCCTGCAGAAGTTCAGGATCGATCTGAATGCGTTTTACCACATTACGTGCAGTCATCGTTACTTTTACCAGACCACCACCCGCTTCAGCATGAACCTCTACCAGCGCAAGCTCTTTTTTGGCTTTTTTCAGGTTGGTTTCTACTTCCTTTTGCATGCGCTGAGCTTGCTGCATCAACATGTTAATGTTCATAAAAATCTCCGAACATAAATTTATAAAAATTAGATTAGATCTAAACCACGTGTAATGTCACGGATAATATCATCAATATCTTCCAAACCAACAGAAACACGAATTAAACCCTCACAAATACCTGCAGCTTCTTTTGCTTCCGGTGAAAGTTTCCCATGCGTTGTCGTTGCCGGGTGGGTAATCGTTGATTTCGCATCACCCAGGTTACCCGTTATGGAAATAAACTGAGTATTGTCGATGACTTTCCAGGCACCTTCACGACCACCCTTCACTTCAAATGATACGATACCACCGAAGCCGGTTTGCTGCTTTGCCGCCAGCTCATGACCTACATGCTCAGGCAGACCTGCGTAGTACACTTTTTCTACTTTTGAATGTGCATTTAAGTATTCAGCCAGTTTCTGTGCACTTGCGGAGTGTTCACGCATACGCAGACGTAAGGTTTCCAGACCTTTCAGGAACACCCAGGCATTGAACGGACTCATAGATGGACCTGTGGTACGCACATAACCGAAGATTTCTTCAAGCAATTTGTGATTACCGACAACTGCACCACCCAATGCACGACCCTGACCATCCAGGTACTTCGTAGCTGAATATACAACGAGGTCAGCACCAAATTTGATTGGTTGTTGTAATACAGGTGTACAGAAGCTGTTATCAATTGCCAGTAATGCATCATGAGCATGTGCAAGATCTGAAAGCGCCTGAATATCTGCCACTTCAGCCAGTGGGTTAGATGGAGATTCCACAAAGAACAGTTTCGTTTCAGGCTTGATTGCATTTTTCCAGGCATCGACATCGGTCAAGTCCACAAAATCAACTGCCACACCGAACTTGCCTACATATTTTTCAAACAGAGAAACTGTAGAACCAAATACTGCACGTGAACAGATCACATGGTCGCCTGCTTTCAAAAAGGCTATTGCCACTGCCATAATCGCAGCCATACCCGAACTGGTCGCTACGGCGCGCTCAGCACCTTCAAGCGCAGCCAGACGTTTTTCAAACATTGCTACCGTAGGATTGGTAAAGCGTGAGTAAATATTGCCAGGTTCCTGACCTGAGAATTTTGCTGCCGCTTCAGCCGCATTTTCATAGACGAAAGAAGATGTCAGGAAGATCGGTTCTCCGTGCTCACCCTCAAAGCTACGTGTATGACCTGTACGGATGGCTAAAGTATCTAATTGATAATCGTCTTGTTGGCTCATCGCTCTAATTCAGCCCTGGCGGACTGCCTGTTGTAAAAAATTGCCAACATTTTGAGCGCCTATGCTATTTCAGGTCAAGGCATAATAAGCAATTATTGCCTAGACTTCGATCACTCCCTACCGGACACGGACAATTTATCTTTATGATTCAGTTAAAACAAAATCTGCAACGTCAACAGAAAAAACTCAAGCACCTGCGTGCGCGGTTTTTCAACAGCTCCTCACTGGTGCTGTCTCAAAAAACCCCGTTTGAGTACATCAAGGAAACTGAATTATATAAAGTCCGGCATTATCCAGCACCTGAAAGAAAGTTTAAGGAACCTTTGGTATTTGTTGCACCGCTGGCGATTAATATGGATATTTATGATCTGTATCCCTACCGTTCATTAGTAAAGCATTTCCAGCATAGCGGTTTTGAAGTATACCTGGTGGAATGGAACCGTTTCAGCTTCAAACACAAAGAGCTGAATTTTCTGTCCTTTATCGATCAATCCATTCCAGATGCCATAGAGCATATTTGCGAACATGCAAATAGTCCTTATATTTCCCTGCATGGCTGGAGTATGGCAGGTGTCTTTGTCACCCTATATACCGCGCTACACTCTCCAGAGCATGTGAAAAACCTGATGGTCATGGGTAGCCCAATTGACAGCTATGCCTCTGGCCGTATCGGCAAACTGTTTGAAACCACCAATAAACTGATTTCACAAAATCCAGCCCTGCGAAATACCGTACATAAGGGATTAATCCCCAAACAATATATTCATACGCCAGGTATTTTGAATGCCTTAGGCTTTAAACTGCTGGATCCTGTGGGCTGGTTCAAAAGTCAGAAACAGTTTTTGCTGAATCTGGAAAAACCCGACCATGTCTATGAACATGCCACCATGGGTCATTTCCTGAATAAAATGATCGATTACCCGGGTGGAATCAATCAGGATATGGTGCTGCACCTGTGGTTACAGAATCCTCTTAAAGATGGTTCGATTAATCTGCATGGCAATAAGATTGATTTAAAAAATATTTCCTGCTCACTCATGATCGGTGCCGGCTTGACGGATCAGATTGTTACCCGAGAAGCTGCAGAACCACTCACCCAGCTAACCAGCAGCAAAGATATTACTTTTACCCTGATTCCAGGTGGACACCTTGGTTTAATGTCAAATCAAAAGACAGCCAACACTTTTTGGCCTAAACTAACCACCTGGCTTGAGCAGCGTTCTACTCGACTAGCGCAATAATTCGAGAGATGCCTTCAAGCTTATAATTTTTAATTAAAAGATTTTGAGGGTTATCATGATTCAATCAGTTGCATTTCTTGGCTTGGGTGCTATGGGCTATCGCATGGCTGCGCATTTACCAAAGCATTTTGATACGGTCTATGTCTGGAACCGTACTGCTACCAAGGCAGAGCAGCATGCAACTGAATATGGTACACAGGCAGCAAGTCTGGAACAGGCCATCCAGGCAGATATAATCTTCTCCTGCTTACCCACCAGTGCTGATGTTGAAGCTTTAGTCCAAGGTCTGGAATTAAAAGCAGGCAGTATCTGGGTCGACTGCACCAGTGGTGTACCTGATGCCGCTCGTCGTCTGGAAGAAGCTTTAGCAAATCAAGGCGTGATTTTTCTGGATGCGCCCGTCAGCGGTCAGACGATCGGTGCTGAAAATGGCACTTTAACTGTTATGATTGGTGGTAGTGCAGCAGGTTTTGAACAAGCCCTTCCCGCGATTCAGGCTTTCGGCAAGCTGATCAAGCATGTTGGTGAATCTGGCGCGGGCTTTGCAGTGAAAGCAGTCAATAATATGTTAATGGCTGTAAACCTGTGTGCAGTTGCAGAAGGCTTTATGACGCTGAAAGCGCATGGTGTAAGTTTGAATGAAGCACTGGAATGTATTAATGCATCAAGCGGTAAAAGTAACGTAACTGAGAGCGTGATGCCGCAGCGTATTTTGAACCGCAGTTTCCCGCTTACCTTTGCATTACCGTTACTTGCCAAAGATACAGGGATTGCGGTAGATCTGGTTCGTGATGCCAAGCTGTCTGCACCATTGCTATCGCTTACCCAGAACCTGATTCAGGCAGCTAACCTTCAGGCAGAAGAAAATAGTGACTTTTCTACTGCAATAAAAATGTATGAATCATGGAGTAAAATTACTATTGAGTAATATATCGCCATTGAATCGTGAGAACAAAACCCAATATTGTGTTTAGGTATAGACACATGACTCAACACCAGAGGAAACCCGCATGAAAAAATTGACTGTTGCGACAGTGATGAGTTTTGCAGCATTGCTAGGGGCTTCAACTTCAGTTTTAGCTTCTGAACAAGAATGCAAAAAACTGAAAAATGATCATGATGTGATTTATGCTTCTAAGGGCTTCTGTTTTAAAGATCCAGATGCCAAAGCAAAGTATGGCAATGACAATTGCTACACAACCAAGCCAAAATTTTCAGAAAAAGAGCAACAACGTCTTGACGCGATCAAAGATCGTCAGAAAGAATTGAACTGTAAATAATTTAATTCAATGACGCTCAAGGAATGCCCTAATGACTTACGATGATCAAAATATTTTTGCACGAATTCTGCGCGGTGAACTGCCTGCAATCAAGGTGTATGAAGACGACCAGGTTCTTGCATTTATGGACATCATGCCTCAGGCAGACGGTCATACTTTGGTCATTCCTAAATCGCCTGCGGTGACGCTACTTGATCTGGATCCTGAAGTGGCTGCATATACCATTCAGATCGTACAAAAGATTGCCAAAGCCATCGAAAAAGGCCTAGGTGTAGAGGGTATCGTGCTGATGCAATTATCAGGTACCGCAGCGGGTCAGACCGTACCCCATGTACATTTCCATCTGGTTCCTACCTCTTTGCACAATCTGGGCAAACATGCCTTGGTCATGGGTGATCAGGAGAAAATCAAGGCGCTAGCTGAGAAAATCAAAGCAGCGTTATAATGCTAGATTAAACCGATATAGAAATGGAGCTTCGGCTCCTTTTTTTCTACCACCCAAAAAATGAAAAATATTAATCTTTGTGAAAGCCGATAAATAAAACAATTTAATATATTGATTAATAATAACTTTCTTAAAACAAAACATATACTATTCATATTTTTACATAACGAAACATTTAATATATTTGAAATATTTCCTTAATCTTATTGTCTTATTTGTAATCGATACTTAGCACCAATACAGGACGGTAGCAAAATTTAACAAAGCTACCACAACATCCTTGTTAGGACCAAAACAAGTCTTATTGGAGCTACACATGAAAAAAACTCTTTGCGCATTGGCAGTTGGGGCAACAATTTTAACACCAGTAATGGCAGCTGCTGCTGACGTTAAAGTATATGGTCGTGCACACGTTTCTCTGGATTATCTGGATGATGGCCAGGATTATAACGAAGTAGGTCTTTCTTCAAATTCTTCACGCTTGGGTTTTAAAGCTGAACAAAAATTAGAAAATGGTATGACCGTATTTGGTCAAATCGAACAGGAAATTAACTTTGCAAGTGGTTCTGCAAACGATGATGTGGAATTTGCAACTCGCGATACTTTTGTTGGTTTAAAAGGTGATTTCGGTCAAGCGCGTATCGGCCGTTTTGACAGCCCATTCAAAGTAGCACGTGGCCCGGTCAACTTCTTTGGTGATATGGTCGGTGATGTTCGTAACGTCACACGTGCTGGCAACTTGCGTTTTGATGAACGTAATAACAATACCATTGAATATAAATCACCTAAGTTTGGCGGCGGCTTTAATGTTTTAGCAGCACTTTCTTTACACGAAGGTAATAGCCCTGATAGCGTGTCAACGTCTTCACCAAAAACTACTGTAATTGAAACTGTGAATGGTCCAGTAACAGTAGTCGTACCGGGAACCACAACTACTACCAATAAAGATAATCGCGATGATAAAGCATACGACCTCGCTTTAACCTATAAAGAAGGTAAAGTTGATTTTGCTGCTGCCTATGAACATTATGAAGAAGATGCAGGTCGTGGCGAACGCGATGGTTTCCGTATTGCTGGTGCTTACAAAATCACCCCTGAATTCAATCTGGGCGGTTTATACCAATTCCTTCAACATGATAATTCTGAAGCAAACCCAGATGCACAAGTATTTGGTGTAGCCGGTGAATATAAATTTGCACCAAAAACCTCATTCCGTGGTGAAGTATTCCACCGCGATGTCGATGCCGATGATGCGAATGCAACTTTACTGGCAATCGGACTTGAGCACCGTTTAGATCCAACAGTCCGCATTTATGGCAACATAGCAACTGTACTAAATGATGAAAACTCAAACCTTACCCCTTGGGCACAAGGTCGTACCAATGCTGTAGGTGGCGCACGCGGTGAAGACAGCCTAGGTCTTTCTCTAGGCATGCGTTACGACTTCTAAGTCCAGTCTCCCTCACAAAGCTTAAAAAGAACATGCCTCCAGCATGTTCTTTTTTTGGTGTGTTTTTTATCAATATAAATATGATGTGAAAGATTATGATACTGATATTCAACTCTTATAAAACCAACCAATTTAGTTTAATTAATTTTATTCTTTATTTTAAAACCAAGCATTTTAATCAGATTAAAAAATATTAATCCAACTAAAACAATCTACATTCGAATATATAAATATAAGCATTTTAGTCGGATTTAAAAACCAATAAAATTACATAAAATAATAAAAAATATTTAGAATAAATTTTAACTTATATAAATATATATTTATTACTTTCAAGTATTTATAAATATATATTTATTTAAACTGTATAGTCTATTTATTTTTTAGTTACAATAGATTAATAATATACAACAAGTCATATAACAGGCTTAGTCGAATGAGCTTAGTTCCCAAAAATCTAAACCAGAGAGTGGTTAGAGAAATAACCGCTATTTTAATTATCAAGGTTATTTTACTCATGATAATTAAAAACATCTGGTTTGATGCGCCTACGATTCCTAAAAATTTTGATAACCAAGTCGCCGAGCGTATCGCCGGTAATCCTTCCCAAATCCAGGAGACACGTTGATGATTTCTGAAAGCGTGGTCGATCTCTCGCGGTTCCAGTTCGCCATGACCGCGATGTATCACTTTATTTTTGTTCCACTGACGCTAGGTCTGGCATTTCTGCTTGCCATTATGGAAACCACCTATGTGATTTCCGGCAAAGAAATCTATAAAGACATGACCAAGTTCTGGGGAAAACTGTTTGGTATTAACTTTGCCTTAGGGGTAACCACCGGCCTGACCATGGAGTTCCAGTTCGGAACCAACTGGGCTTATTACTCGCATTATGTCGGTGATATTTTCGGTGCACCGCTGGCGATTGAAGGTTTGATGGCCTTCTTCCTTGAATCGACATTTATTGGCTTGTTCTTCTTTGGTTGGGATCGTCTGTCCAAAGTGCAACATCTGGCAGTAACCTGGCTGGTGGCTTTAGGCTCGAACATGTCCGCACTCTGGATTCTGGTCGCCAATGGCTGGATGCAAAACCCGGTCGGTTCGGCATTTAACTATGAAACCATGCGTATGGAAATGGTGGACTTTGCTGCATTGATCTTTAACCCGGTCGCTCAAGTTAAATTTGTGCATACCGTATCTGCCGGTTATGTCACAGGTGCCATCTTCGTCCTGGCTATTTCAAGTTACTACATGCTGAAAAAACGTGACCTGCCTTTTGCACGCCGTTCTTTTGCCATTGCAGCCATCTTCGGGCTTGCTTCTACACTTTCGGTGATTTTACTGGGTGATGAATCAGGTTATGAGCTGGGTGATGTACAGAAAACCAAACTGGCAGCGATTGAAGCAGAATGGGATACTCACCCTGCACCTGCGCCATTTACTTTGTTCGGTATTCCGAATAAGGAAACCATGACTACAGATTATGCAGTGAAAATTCCTTATGTAATGGGTCTGATTGCTACACGTTCTACGACTGAACAAGTTACAGGTATTAAGGACCTGCTGGTTCAGCATGAAGCGCGTATCCGTAATGGTATGGTGGCCTATTCGCAACTGGAAAAATTACGTGCTGGTGATCAGTCTCCAGAACTGAAAACCGCTTTTGAAGAAAGCCAAAAAGACCTCGGTTACGGTCTGCTGCTGAAGAAATACACGCCAAATGTCGTTGATGCCTCTGAAGAGCAAATCAAAGCAGCTGCTAAAGATACCATTCCACACGTACCAAGTCTGTTCTGGGCCTTCCGTGCCATGGTTGCTTCTGGCTTCTTGATGCTACTTCTATTTGCACTGGCAACTTTTGCGGTAGCAAAACGTAATGCTGAAAACAAACCATGGTTATTGAAATTTGCTTTATTTGCACTGCCTTTACCTTGGGTTGCTGCGCAAACTGGCTGGTATGTAGCAGAAGTAGGTCGTCAACCTTGGACCATTGGTGAGGTATTACCGACGCATCTTTCAGCATCAAGCTTAAGCACAGGCGATGTATGGGGTTCGATCCTTGCATTGGCAGCGTTCTATACTGTGTTACTGATTATTGAGATGTATCTGATGATCAAGTTCTCACGTCTTGGCCCAAGCTCACTGCATACCGGTAAATATCATTTTGAAAAGCTTGCAGCTGCAGAAAAAGCAAATGGGGAGACTCACGCATGATCGAATATGAATTATTAAAAATCATTTGGTGGGTGCTGGTCGGCGTATTGCTGATTGGCTTTGCCCTCACCGATGGCTTCGATATGGGCTCTATGGCGATCATGCCATTTGTGGGCAAAAATGATAGCGAGCGCCGTGCAGCGATCAATACCATTGCGCCGCACTGGGACGGTAATCAGGTCTGGTTTATTACTGCCGGCGGTGCTTTGTTCGCTGCCTGGCCAATGGTCTATGCAACCGCCTTCTCTGGCATGTACTGGGCACTGTTGCTGGTACTGTTTGCCCTGTTCCTGCGTCCGGTCGGTTTTGACTATCGCTCAAAACTGGAAAATACCAAATGGCGCAATTCATGGGACTGGGGTCTAGCCATTGGTGGTGCAGTGCCTGCATTGGTCTTCGGTGTGGCATTCGGCAACATGTTCCTGGGTGTACCATTTACTTTAGATGAAACTGTACGTTCTACTTATACTGGTAGCTTCTTTGCCCTGCTGAATCCGTTTGCGATTGTCTGTGGTCTGGTCAGTTTATCGATGCTGTGTGCACATGGTGGTGCATGGTTAATGCTGCGTACTGATGGTGACCTACGCCAACGTTCTGCCAAAGCAACACAAATCATGGGACTAGTGTATTTAGCAACTTTCCTGGCAGCCGGTGCATGGTTGTATTTTGGTGGTATTCAAGGCTATACCTTGGTTACACCTTTTGATACCAATGGTGTTGCCAACCCGCTCGCCAAAGAAGTGCTGACCAATGCTAATCCAGGCTGGATGAACAACTATTCGACGTATCCAATCACAATGGCTGCTCCAATTGCCGGCATTTTGGGTGGCTTGATCATTGTCTTGGCAGCTAGTAAAAACAAAGCAGGCTTGAGCTTCCTGGGTTCATCTCTGGCTGTCATCGGTGCCATCCTGACTGCTGGTTTTGCCCTGTTTCCTTTCCTGATGCCTTCAAGCATTAACCCGGTTGCAAGTCTGACCATGTGGGATGCGGTATCTAGTAAAAATACCTTAACCGTTATGACCGTTGCTGCATGTATCTTTGTTCCATTGATCCTGATCTATACCACCTGGTGTTACTACAAGATGTGGGGCGTGATTACCAACAAACACATTGAAGATAATTCACACAGCCTGTACTAAGGGCTGTGTCTTAAGGAGAGACAACTATGTGGTATTTTGCCTGGATTCTGGGTGTACTGATGGCATGTTTTGCCAGTGTGATTGCTGCCATTTACATGGAACAACACCAAGACCTAGATGAGGAATAAAACATGACCGAAGCTGCGCTTGAGAAAACCGTTGTAGACAAGAAACCAAACAAATTTGCGATGGTGATTTCCTGCCTGCTAGCATTTCCACTCGCAGCAGTGTTACTGGTACATCCAGCTGCGATGCTGGATGATAATGGTGCATATAGTCACCGAGCCATGATGTTTATCATGATTGGCATTTCAGGTGGTTTTATTCATGGTGTTGGCTTAATGCCACGCCACTGGTTCTGGAAATGGCTATTTAGCCCTTTCCTTTCATGGCCGCTGATGCTCTGGGGTTATTACACCTGGTTCATTGCCTGAGCATTCAAACAAAATTTAAGCTCTTTTCGGAGAGCTTAAATTTGATAAACACAAGATCTTTACTCTCATATTTTTAAAAAGAACAATGATATTTTTATCAATTTTGGCCTAAACTATCTTCTAAATTTATCCTGAACAAGAGTAATGAACTCAAACAAAGCGACATTGATTGGTCTTACGGCAGTTTTCTTATGGAGTCTCATTGTTGCTCTCATCAAAGAAGTCAGTCATTACTTTGGACCGATCGGAGGAGCTGCGTTAATCTATTCATGCGCCTCGATTATTCTATTGCTTTCATTTGGCTGGACACATCTGAAAGAATTCCCCCTTAAATATCTGATTTGGGGAAGCCTGCTTTTTGTGGCTTATGAAATTTGTCTTGCCCTGTCTATTGGCTATTCAAGCAATAATAGACAAGCTATAGAAATCGGAATGGTGAATTATCTGTGGCCGACAGCCACGATTCTGTTTTCAATTATTTTTAACAGGCAGAAAACCAATTTTCTTATCTTTCCCGGGATATGTTTATCTGTGGCAGGGATCTGTCTGGTGCTTGGTGGTGAAGCTGGATTTAGCTTTAAAACAATGCTGTCCAATATACAGACCAATCCACTGAGTTATGGACTGGCTTTAACCGGTGTCTTTCTATGGGCTGCCTATTGTACCCTGACTGCTCGTGCTGCCAATGGTAAAAATGGTATTACCTTATTCTTTATTTCGGTGTCGATTGTACTATGGACCCAATGGATTTTCTCTGCTGAGCCCATACCGAATTTCGAATTGAATTCCAGCATTTATCTGGTATTAGCTGCTTTTGCAATGGGCATTGGCTATGGGGCATGGAATATCGGAATTATGCATGGAAATGTGACTGTATTGGCAACAGCTTCATACTTTATCCCGGTTTTTTCTTCTGTGGTTTCAGCATTGATTTTGAGCACACAATTAACCTTCAGCTTCTGGAAAGGTGCATTGATGGTGTGTTTTGGTTCACTGCTTTGCTGGATGGCGACTAAAGCAAAATCATAGAACCGAAAAAGCCAACCAATGCAAAGCCTAACTTTTAATCAAATAAAAATGCCATTTTTAAAGCGTCTTTAGAGCCTTTGTGAACCGTATAGGTAGAATTCACCCCCTACCGTTTTAGGCACCCCATTTCATAAGTAGTACCCAAATCAATGAAGGACTGATTAAAGCTTGTATCCAATAAATGAACAAATTGCAGTTCATCCTTGGCTTCAGCCAGATGCAGATTTTGTTCGGAAAAGTGCTTAAGCTGTTTTAGACCTTTAGAATATTCACATGTTTTAGCAATCATAATTGCTGGATGCTCGCGACGATCCACCGACACATTGAGTGCAGCCTGTTTCACTTCTAATGCATCATAATGCTGCTTAACTTGAGATTTAAATTCCGCTGAACTCAATGGCTTTGCCCATATAGTTGCTGACAATCCTACAAGTCCAATCACCAACATTAACTTCTTCATCTTGTCCCCAATATGCAAATATAGTTATTTATCTAAGTTATTGAATATTTATAACATAAAATCTCAAGCAATAAAAAAGCCAGAATAAATCTGGCTTTTTCTTTTCTCCTATTATTTAGCGATGGGTATGGATTGACATCACAATACCCATACCGGCGAGCAAAGAAATCACAGCGGTTCCGCCATAACTCATCAGTGGTAATGGGTCGCCTGTCACTGGAAGGATACCACTCACCATGCCTGAGTTCAGGAATACGAAAAAGAAAAAGGTTAGACCTGTAGCACCCGCATATAGACGGCCAAAGTTATGAAAGCTGTTCATTCCGATCATCAAGCAACGAATAATAATAGCGGTAAACAGACTAAATAATAAAAATACACCGATAAAGCCAAATTCTTCGGCATAAGTCGACATAATAAAGTCAGTATGATGCTCTGGCAGATAACCCAGATGTGACTGTGTCCCTTGCGAATAACCTTTGCCAGTCATTCCTCCAGAACCAATGGCGATTTTAGACTGGATAATATTCCAGCCTGCACCGAGTGCATCTGATTCAGGATCAAATAGCGTCAGGACACGTTTTTTCTGATATTCCTGTAACAGGAACATCCACATTAATGGTGCGACCACAGCTAATGCTGCCATTGCACCGCCAATCAAGCGCCAGGACATACCACTCAAAAATAAAACAAAGATCCCCGGAATCACCAGACCGATATTCAAGTCAGGCTGCAATGCTACAAGCACAAAAGGAATACCCAGTAAAATCAAGGCACCAACAATATGCATAAACTTCGGTGGAAATGGCTTACGCGCGAAGTACCAGGCCATCATCAGTGGCATCGCAAATTTCATCACTTCACTCGGCTGCATACTTCCCACGCCCGGCAAAGTAATCCAGCGTGTTGCTCCGAGTCGCCTTTCCCCAATCACAAAGACCAGCAATAGCATAAAGATCCCGAAGGCATAAAAATACGGGCTGGCGGCTTGATACACTTTTGGCGGAACCTGCGCACAGATAAACATCACCACAAAACCGACACCAAAACTGATCGCCTGACGGATCACCATGCCTGAGTTTTCAGAGGTCGCACTATAAACTACCATCAACCCCAAGGCAGCATTCAGTAACAGGAAGCATAGCAACCACGGGTCCAGATGTAGCTTGGTCCATCTTGAGGAATCGTGTTTTATACTCAATCCATCACGTGCGGATTGTCGTAAAAAACGATACTGCTGTGAAGGTATCATTGTGACAAAAGGTTCAAAACTAACAATGGCGAAATTATAAGTGAAAGCAGCGGAGAATTGATCGCCAGTGCTCTATTTATTATGTATTTCTTCAAATAAATTTAGGCTTGTGCTGCCAGAATCAGACGAGCCAGTTCCAGGTCATCCGGATAGGTAATTTTGAGATTATCAGATCGCCCCTGAACTACACGTACGGTTTCACCTACATGCTCAAGTGCACTGGCTTCATCGGTAATATTGGCACCATCTTGTAATGCCTGTTCGATAGCATATTTTAACCGGCCTAGTTTGGCCATTTGTGGTGTTTGAGCCTGCCAGAGAGTCGAACGGTCTACTGTAGTTTCGATATCCTGACCTTGTACGACGCGCTTTAAGGTATCGCGGACTGGAATTGCCAAAATAGCAGCTTGATCAGTTTCAGTCGCCGTATTGACCAGATCAATCAATGCATTTTGACTGACACATGGACGTGCCGCATCATGTACCAATACCCAATCTTCTTCTGAAGTGATTTCAGTTAGGTAAGCTAAGGCATTGAGGACAGAATTGACCCGCTCTGTACCGCCGGCACAAAAATGGGCTTTATCCTGATTAGAAAATGGCAAGGTTATAGCAACATCATCCTGACTACCGATCGCCAGCACATAACCGGTCAGCGGAAGTTGATTCAGACGTGCAACCGTATGTTCAAGAACAGTACGCTCCTGAATCATTTGATATTGCTTTAGTTCTGTTTTAGAGAATCTGCTACCCGAACCTGCAGCTGGAATGATAGCCCATAATTTATGGTGTGCTTGAATTTTCAGCTGACTCATTGGTACGCAGGTCTACTTTAGAATTTTGATCGAGATAAATCGGTTTATATTGGGTACTGATGGTACTCATCTGCACAAAAGTCTCATGCGGCTTAATTAAACCCAGATCCAGACGTGCATGTTCTTCAATGGCTTGATCACCATTTTTCAGATCATAAACTTCAGCTGCCAGCACACGGTTGCGCTCTTTCAGCTCTTCATTCAGTTCTACTTGTTGTTGTATTTTCTGTGTCAGTGCCTGATGGTCTTGATAGCCACCCTCACCAAACCAGTATAAATATTGAAACCCTGCGATCATAAGGATCGCAAGGCCCAACAGTACTTTACTCATCAAAGAGTCGAATACATTTAACATCAACGATAATCGCTTAGTTCAAACCTTTGAATTCAGCTTTACCGCGATATGCAGCATTAGTCAATTCTTCGATACGAAGTAATTGATTATATTTCGCTACACGGTCAGAACGGCAAAGTGAACCAGTCTTGATTTGACCTGCTGCTGTACCTACTGCAAGATCCGCAATAGTTGAATCTTCAGTTTCACCTGAACGGTGAGAAATTACAGTAGAGTAACCGTTTGCTTTTGCAAGGTAGATTGCATCTAAAGTTTCAGTCAAAGTACCGATCTGGTTGTACTTGATTAGAATAGAGTTACCTACTTTCTCGTTGATACCACGTTGCAGAATCTTAGGATTCGTAACGAACAGGTCATCACCAACCAGCTGGATCTTGTCACCCAGAATCGAAGTCAGGTAAGACCAGCCTTCCCAGTCAGATTCATCCAGACCATCTTCAATCGAGATAATCGGGTACTGATTTACCAGACCTGCAAGGTAGTCAGAGAACTGGTTGCTTGTGAATGCTTTATTGCCTTCACCTGCAAGAATGTACTGACCATCTTTGTAGAATTCTGAAGACGCACAGTCAAGCGCAAGCATGATGTCAGAACCCGCTTTGTAGCCAGTTTTTTCAATTGCTTCAAGAATAACAGTGATCGCTTCTTCGTTTGAACGTAAGTTCGGAGCAAAACCACCTTCATCACCAACAGCAGTATTTAAACCCTGTTTTTTAAGTACTGATTTAAGTGAATGGAAGATTTCAGCGCCAGCGCGAAGTGCTTCAGAGAATGAAGTGAAACCTACAGGCTCAATCATGAACTCTTGAATGTCAACGTTGTTGTCCGCATGTGAACCACCATTCAGGATGTTCATCATTGGAACAGGCATTGTCAGAATGCTGTTGTTACGAAGGTCTGCGATGTATTGGAAAAGTGGGATTTTCTTTTCTTCAGCCGCAGCACGTGCAGCAGCAAGCGAAACTGCCAGAGTTGCGTTTGCACCTAGTTTTTCTTTGTTTTCAGTACCATCTAAAGCGATCATCGTGTTATCGATGTCTTTTTGTTCAAATACTGATTTACCAACCAAAGCTTCACGGATCAAAGTGTTTACGTTGTTAACCGCAGTTTTAACACCTTTACCCAGGTAACGTGCCTTGTCGCCATCACGAAGTTCTAAAGCTTCACGAGAACCAGTTGAAGCACCAGATGGTGCACATGCACGGCCAACTACGCCAGATGCTAAGATAACGTCTGCTTCGATGGTTGGATTACCACGAGAGTCCAAAATTTCACGTGCACGAATGTCAACGATTTGACTCATGAACTATTCCTCAGTTGATTAATAAAAATGATGCGTCAAAAAAGACGCATCAATGTGTATTGAATTAATGTGTATCTAGCTTTGCGAAACCTTTGACCAAGGTATCTAATTCTTTCAGCTGCGCCAGGAAAGGCTCAAGCTGTGACAGGCGCAATGCGCAAGGACCATCGCACTTGGCTTTTTCCGGATCCGGATGTGCTTCCAGGAACAGGCCTGCAAGACCTGTTGCCATACCCGCGCGTGCAAGTGTCGTGATCTGGGCACGACGACCACCAGCAGAGTCAGCACGACCGCCCGGAGTTTGCAGCGCATGGGTAACGTCAAAGAACACCGGGACATTCATCTCTTTCATGATGTCGAAGCCCAGCATGTCTACAACCAGATTGTTATAGCCAAATGCTGAACCACGTTCACAAAGAATCAGTTTGTCATTTCCTGCTTCCAGACACTTGTGCAGAATGTGGCGCATTTCATGTGGAGCAAGGAACTGGGCTTTCTTGATGTTGATAATAGCATCAGTTTTTGCCATTGCTTCAACCAGGCCAGTCTGACGACTTAAGAAAGCTGGCAACTGAATAATGTCGGCAACCTCTGCCACAGGAGCCGCTTGATACGGCTCATGTACATCGGTAATGATCGGCACATTAAAGTGTTTTTTAATGTCCGCTAACCACTCGAGACCTTTTTCCAGACCTGGGCCACGGAAAGAGTTCAAACTTGAACGGTTGGCTTTATCAAAACTTGCCTTGAATACGTATGGGATTCCCAAACGTTTACAGATATCTACATAAGTTTCTGCAATTTCAAAAGCCAAGTCTTTGGACTCGAGTACGTTCATCCCGCCGAATAGTACAAATGGCAAATGATTTGCCATTTGTATATCGCCTAAACATACAATCTCTTGTGGTTTTAACTGCGACATTTAAACTTCCTAGTTGTGTCCTGACACCGATTATTGCGCTTTTTGATGCTTTTTTTTCGCAGCGTCGATAAAGCCAGCAAATAATGGATGACCATCACGTGGTGAACTTGTAAATTCCGGATGGAATTGTACCGCAATAAACCAAGGATGTTCAGGAATTTCAACAGTTTCTACTAAATGTTGTACTGGTGAATAACCAGAAATCTTCATGCCTTTCTCTTCCAGCACTGGGATATAACGGTTGTTCATTTCGTAACGGTGACGGTGACGTTCGATGATTTCATCAGAACCGTACACAGCAGCAGTCTTGGTTCCTGGTACCAGTTCAGACTTCTGTGCACCTAGACGCATTGTACCGCCAAGGTCAGAATCTACAGAACGCTGTTGCACTTCACCACGCTCATCTAACCATTCAGTGATCAGACCAATCAATGGAGATTTGGTTGAACGGTTGAATTCAGTCGAGGTTGCGTCAGCAATACCGGCAACGTTACGTGCATATTCAATTACTGCCAACTGCATACCCAAGCAGATGCCCAGGAACGGTACGCCATTTTCACGGGCGTATTTAATTGCCTGCATCTTGCCTTCAGTACCACGTTCACCGAAACCACCTGGAACCAGGATCGCGTCAGCATCTTTCAGTACTTCGCTTACATCCTGACTTTCAAGCTCTTCAGCATTAACATAGTCGATCTGAACTTTAACGCGATTTTGAATCCCTGCGTGTAAAAGTGCCTCATTCACAGATTTATATGCATCTGGAAGTTCAACGTATTTACCGACCATTGCAACACGCACTGTGTATTCAGGATTCAGTAAAGCTTCTACAACGTTATCCCAATCTGTTAAGTCAGCTTCAGGAAGGTCGTTATAACCAAAACGTTCACAGATTAAATCGTCAACATTTTGTTCATAGAAAGTACGTGGAATCTGATAAATCGTACGCGCATCTTTACACACGACGACTGCACGTGCTTCAACGTTAGTGAACAGTGCAATTTTACGCGTAGTATCTGCATCAACATCGTGTTCAGTACGACAGATCAGAATGTCTGGCTGAATACCAATCGACAGAAGTTCTTTAACAGAATGCTGTGTTGGTTTGGTTTTTAATTCTGCTGCAGACTTAATGTATGGGAGTAACGTTAAGTGCATAAGCATCGTGCGCTTGTGACCAAGTTCAACCATTAACTGACGTACAGATTCCATGAATGGGAGAGATTCAATGTCACCTACTGTACCGCCGATCTCAACGATCGCAACGTCATAACCTTCACCAGCGCGAAGTACACGTTCTTTAATATTATCAGTAATGTGTGGAATAACTTGCACAGTACCACCCAGGTAGTCACCACGGCGTTCTTTATTCAGAACATCCTGGTAAACACGACCTGATGTGAAGTTATTCAGTTTGGTCATTTTCGCACGACGTAAGAAACGTTCGTAGTAACCCAAGTCTAAGTCTGTTTCAGCACCGTCTTCTGTAACAAAAACTTCACCATGTTGGAATGGGCTCATGGTCCCCGGATCGACATTAATGTATGGATCCATTTTTACCATGGTCACTTTTAAACCACGGGCTTCTAAAAGTGCAGCAACAGAAGCAGCTGAAATACCTTTACCTAGTGATGATACAACACCACCAGTAACGAAAATAAAATGGGTCATTGGGTTTCTCGTACAATCGAGCCTAAATAGGCCTGCAATGTTGCGCAATTTTACTTTACCTTGCACCTAGAAAGCAAAGTCAATCCGCATCAATTCAAAGAACAATAAACAATTGACTATTCTAGCAGCATTTCCGATAAAAAATTAGAGTAAGTTCAGATCATTTCTATCTGCTAATTTACTGCTATAATATTGTAATCCCCTCTACATTTACCTATGAAGTAATGATGAATAAGAAACTTTTAATCTGTGGCGCGCTTGCAACCGGACTTTTACTTACTGCATGTGTAAAGAAAGAAGCTCCAAAGGAAGAGGAACAGACTGAAGTTGCTGCAGCATCGGAAGCAACCCCAGTAGAACAGCCGAATTTCGAAACACTGGAACCAGCAGAACAAGATCAGCCTTTAATTGAAGAAATTCCTGAAACAGTTGAAGTGATTCGTGAAGAAACGCCGAATACCACAACTGAAATTCGTCGTGAAACTCGACCTGCTCAAAGTACTCCTGCTACAGCACCGGCAGCATCACAACCTACTCAAGCACCAAACACCCAGGATTCTGAGACTGAATACAAGCCTAAAACCAATTCAGGTGCAGAACAGTCAGAGGATGATGCTGTGGCAGAAGCCATTGCAGCTGCTACGCCAGCACTTGAAAACTGATTATTTTTCAGTTAAAAAACCCAGCTTATGCTGGGTTTTTTAATGCTACGTATTCAGGTTCTGCTTCTTCTATTTCTGCCGCGGCCATAGAAAGCTGCTTCAGATACTGTGCTATAAGACGAGTAGCCCATGATTCAGTTCTGGTTAAGCCCTGATAAAAACCGCAATGACTGCCCCTTTTCGTAGTAACTACAATAATATTCGGCATGGCACGGATACGGTCTTTATATGGATGCAGATTGTTAATATGACAGACTGGGTCGTCTTCTGCATTCAGAATCATCAATGGGATTTTTACATTTTCAAAGACATAAATTGGGTTCGTGGCCTTGGTATAGGTTTCATAGTCTTCATAGCCAGCCAACTGAAAATACAGCTTCTCAAAATCGGCCAGATTTTGAACGGAAAGAATCTGCTCCCAGGAAGGTATATTTTTCCAGGTGTCCTGATAAGGATGAATAAATTTTTTCAGTAATTTTTTAGCCATAACCTTGCTATAAAATGGATGCACATAAGCAAAACCACTTTCAGTGTTATAGCCCGGACACAGTGCAAAAGCTGCTTTGAGTGGGGTTTGCTCACCCTCTTCCCCCAGATAGCGCACCAACAAACCTGTTCCAGCGGAAGAACCTACACCATATAGTTCGGATTGCGGGAATTTATCCTGAATATAAAGTAACTGTTCACGTAAATCTTGAGTGGAGCCAAACAGGTTCATTTTCGGAACAGGCATCGGTAAATTGGCATGACCACGGCGTAAACATAATGCCACTCGCCAACCCGTGTGCAGATGCAGATCTCTGACCAGCTCACCCATTGATTCTGGTGAACCGGTAATGGTATGTAGTAAAACAATCGTTGGCGTATCTACTGGCAGGTCGAGTCCATACCAGGCAATACCAGTGATTCCGCCATCAGACATGTTCAGCTGCTCAATTGCATCATATTTTAGTTTGATAGTTTTCTTTTTGATCAAGTCAAAATACAGAATATGGGCATGCGCATTGCATAGCCACGGTGTAGGACGGTATTTTTGCTTTAATTGTGGTAAATGATCAATCAGGTTCTGAAATACGCCATTTGGGTTGTAATATAAAGTAGGCGTGTCCGCACCAATCACACGGTCCAAATATTCACCTGAAAGCTGAACTACTTTTTTTATCAACATTTTCATTTGTCTTTCCATCCAGTTGTCCTTCAGTGACTTACAAATTTCATGCCGGGTTATATGATGGCTCCTGAATCAGACTAGTTTTGGAAGGCCATCATCCGCTGTCCCATTTGTGCAGCAAGCGCTTCAAGACCTGACTTCGGCCGAATCATCACTTCAAAGTCGATAATTTTGCCTTCATCATTGAACTGAATCATATCGATACCCTTTAATTTCTTATCCCCCACATTGGCAGAAAACTCAAGTACAACATAGTTACCGTCTTCTGAATAGAAAGTACGGTGATACGTAAAGTTCTCGAAGACCTGAATCACATTAGTCAGAATAAAAAAGACTACAGGCTTACCTGAGTATGGATTAAATGCCACTGGTGAACGAAATACTACTTCATCTGCCAGCAGTTCATTCAGAATATTCATGTCACGGCTTTCCAACATTTCGTGCCAGAATGCGAGTGAAGCTTTGGTGGTTTGTAGAGTCATTTTTGGGTCCTTTTTTGTTATTCGTATTTTTTAATTTAGAGCTCCTCCCTGAGCAAGTTTTAAAGCAGTGCTTTAAAATGAAGCGCAAGAAAGGGAGGTTGGAAGGGATTTTTCATATTTTCAATCCCCTTAAATCCCCCTTTTTCAAAGGGGGACTTCCTTAAGCATTTTATTTAAAAGTAGTTCCCTCTCCTTTAAGGAGAGGGTCAGGGAGAGGTAAAGAATTCAATTACCCTCTCCTAAATCCTCTCCCAGAGGGAGAGGACTTGAAAGCTATTAAATCACCGCTGCCAATTCAGCACCTTGACGAATCGCGCGCTTGGCATCCAGTTCACCGGCTTCTTTAGCTCCCCCGATCAGATGCACGCTCTTGCCTGACTGTTTCAGTTCATCAAACATTGCAGTATAAGATTCCTGACCTGCACAGATGATGACATTATCTACTTCAAGCAACGTTGGCTGACCGTTGACTGTAATATGCAAGCCCTGATCATCCACTTTTTCATAGCTGACACCAGGGATCATTTTTACGTGGCGGTGTTTCAGACCTGTACGATGAATCCATCCGGTTGTTTTGCCCAGATCTGCGCCCACGGATTTTGCTTTACGCTGCATCAAGTAAATTTCACGACTTGGCTGTTCTACACTTGGCTGTTTTAAACCACCGACATTGTCATAATCGGTATCGATTCCCCATTCATCATAGAATTTCTGCGGATTGACGCTGCCACTTTCCCCTTCATGGCTTAAATATTCCGCAGTATCAAAACCAATACCGCCTGCACCAATAATGGCAACATGCTGACCCACTGGCTTACGCTCTTTTAGCACATCCAGATAAGACAGCACTTTTGGATGATCAATGCCCGGAATATCCAGCTGACGTGGATTCACCCCAGTCGCTACGACGATTTCATCAAATTCTGAAGACAGCAGCTGCTCAAAAGTCGCTGTATGATTCAGTTTGAGCTGAATACGGGGTTGCAATTCGATCTGGCGTTTAAAGTAACGAATGGTTTCGTAGAATTCTTCTTTGCCCGGAACAGTTTTGGCAATATTAAACTGACCGCCAATCTGATTGGATGCCTCAAAGACAGTGACATGATGACCACGACCTGCAGCATAAATCGCGAAACTTAAACCAGCTGGACCCGCACCAATTACTGCAATATTTTTTGGTGTAGACACTTCTTTGAAAATCAGTTCAGTTTCATAGCAGGCGCGCGGATTGACCAGACAGGTCGCAATTTTCATCGAGAAAATATGATCCAGACAGGCCTGATTACAGCCAATACAGGTATTGATTTCATCACTACGGCCCTGCTCGGCTTTCACGACAAATTCGGCATCCGCCAGCATCGGCCGCGCCATGGAAACCATATCCGCATGACCGGCAGCCAGGACATATTCTGCCATTTCTGGAGTATTGATACGATTTGAGGTAATTAAAGGAACTTTGACTGAACCTTTTAACTTTTCAGTTACCCAGGTAAAAGCTGCACGTGGCACTTTGGTCGCAATGGTTGGAATACGCGCTTCATGCCAGCCAATCCCTGTATTGATAATTGTTGCACCTGCTTTTTCGATTTCCTGTGCCAGCTGAATCACTTCTTCTAGCGTTGAACCACCTTCGACCAGATCCAGCATCGACAGACGATAGATGATAATAAAGTTCTCACCTACGCTTTCACGGGTCCGGCGCACAATTTCAATCGGGAAGCGAATGCGATTTTCATAACTGCCACCCCACTCGTCATCACGATGGTTGGTACGTGCGGCAATAAATTCATTGATCAGATAGCCTTCCGATCCCATGATTTCCACACCGTCATAACCGGCATATTGGGCTAAGCGTGCACAGTTGGCAAAATCATCAATAGTCTGCTGGACTTCACTCGAAGTTAGGGCATGTGGTTTGACCGGATTGATTGGCGCCTGAATCGCAGACGGCGCGACATTTTCAGCCTGATAGGAATAACGTCCGGTATGCAAAATCTGCATGGCGATCTTGCCGCCAGCTTCATGCACTGCTTGAGTAATTACCTTGTGCTTCTCAGCTTCTTCTATCGTATCGAGCTTAGAGCCACCTTGGAAAGTCACACCGTGATCATTTGGCGAAATGCCACCAGTCACAATCAGGGCCACACCCCCTTGGGCACGTTCAGCATAGAATGCCGCCATACGATCATAACCACCCGGGGCTTCCTCCAACCCGACGTGCATAGAACCCATCAGAACCCGGTTTTTTAATGTGGTAAAGCCCAGATCTAATGGGGCAAGTAAATGCGGATACTTTGACATTTCGACTCCTTAGCGTGCCTGTCAGCTGGCTATTTTTTATATCGGCTGATGTGAAATTCACCTCACTCATCAGCTTTTATGCAACTTGTTGCATTAATTTATAGTTCAGAATTGATTTTTATGCAACATGTTGCATAATAATCCCGAGTCATTTTTCTTGAGACGTTTATGTCTTTATCGCATGTTCTATTGACCAGTTTACTGGAAAAACCAAGTACCGGTATTGAGTTAGGACGCCGCTTTGACCGTTCGATGGGCTTTTTCTGGAATGCCACCCATCAGCAGATCTATCGTGAACTGAATGCCATGTTACAAAAAGGCTGGATTTCTACCATAGAAGATGAAGACAGCAGTTCACGTAAAAAGACTTATCAGGTAGAACGTCCAGGACGTGAAGAACTGGCCAACTGGATGCTGGAACAAAGTCCACCGGCTCAACTACGTGAAGAATTGATGGTACGCTTACGTGCTGAAGCCCAAATGGGCAGCAATACTATCTTGCCAGAACTGGAAAGGCATCTAGAGTTGCACCGGGAAAAACTGAATATTTACCGACAGATTTTTGCCAAAGATTTTGCAACAGCTGACGAAAATAACCGCACACTGTATATTCATAAAATGATTCTGCAACTGGGTATCGATCTGGAAGTAGGCTGGATTAGCTGGTTAGAAATCATGATTCCAAAATTAAAACAATTTAATAATGCAGCTGCTGGCTAGCATATAAAAATAAGGACTCAGTCGATGTCATATTACAAAATGCCCGATGGCGAAATGCTTTTTGTACGCGAATATGGACAGGGTCAGCCGGTAGTGGTGTTGTCCGGCCTGGGGATGTTGAGCTGGCAATGGGCAGCTTTCCTCTATCCGCATCGGCATCAGTTCAGATTTATTATTCCGGAGTGGCGCGGTTTTGGGGCTTCCAGTAATTGCAAGATTCCAGATATGAATGCAATTTCCAGTCACTGGCTGGATGTGCAATCGGTAATCCAGCAATTACATCTTGATAAGGTGATGGTGATTGCATATTCCATGGGTGCCACTACGGCCATGCATGGTATGCACTATGCTAATTTCGCCGAGCATATCACTGCTTATCTGCATATTGACCAGACCCCAAAAATCCCGGTAGATGACAGTTGGAGCTATGGCCTGTTTGGTGAACATCATCCGGTATTTATTTCTATTCTGACCCAGATTTCAGAATTACTGGCAACACATCAGAATGTAAAATACATTAAAGATTTGGACAGTAACACTCGCCATCAGATTGCCAAACTTTGGCTGCAGTTTATTGGCTTGCAAAATAACAATAAATACAGCCTGAAAGCCTTTGAATGGATTCTGAATCAGCCACGCCTGCAAAGTCTGCTATTACCATCAAACCGGGTCGACTATATGGCCTGGTATATCAATAATTATCTTTACCATCGAGAAGATTACCGTGCGGCGATTCAGACACTCAAATGCCCGGTGACTTTCCTTAGCGGCTCACAATCCAAACTTTATCCAGTTGAAGGTCAAACCCTGATTGCCCAAAGCATTCCACATGCCAAACAGGTACGTTTTGAAAAATCCGGGCATACTCCACTTTTGACTGAACCGGTAAAATTTAGCAAGGAAATCGCGGCATTCTTAAAAGCCAGTGTTAAACACAGCAATCACGCAGCTTAGAGGAAAAAAGAAACAAAATGAAAAAACTGGTGGTCTTTTCTGGTGCAGGCATGAGTGCTGAAAGCGGAATCAATACCTTCCGCGACAGTGATGGCCTTTGGGAGCAGCATCGCGTAGAAGATGTGGCAACACCAGAAGCATGGCGACGTGATCCTGAACTGGTACAGCGCTTCTATAATGAGCGGCGCAAAAAGATTCTGGCTGCACAACCCAATGCTGCGCATCAACTGATTGCTGAACTGGAGGTTGCTTATGACATACATGTGATTACCCAGAATATTGATGATCTGCATGAACGTGCTGGAAGTTCAAAAGTCATTCACCTGCATGGCAATATCCAGCTGGCAAAAACGTCTGGACCAAAGGCGCAATACACCACCGAGTTTTATCCGATTGATGGAGCTGAACTGGATCTTAATAAACACCTTTGTACGGATGGCTATCCGCTGCGTCCGCATGTCGTGTGGTTTGGCGAAGCTGTACCTGCTTATGCAGAAGCACAGGACTGTGTGCAGGATACTGATATTTTTATTGTGATTGGCACCAGCTTGCAGGTTTATCCGGTTGCTGGCTTGATTCATGAGATTCCATTGAATTGCAGCGCTTACTATATTGATCCTAAAGCCAATCAGCAGCACTTACCTCCTCAGTTTGAGAAAATTGCCATGACTGCTACCCAAGGCATGCAATATCTGAAAGATAAACTGCTTAATTAAGCTAGATAGTCAATAAAAAGACAAAGTCAGCATTGACACATTGCAACAATAATTCTTTAATCACTTTATTGTTGCGTATATGGAATGAACTCATGCTGACGGATCTGGATGACTTTTATTGTTTTGCTCAAGTCGTAGAACATGGTGGCTTTAGTGCAGCAGAACGCGCCACTGACATTCCTAAATCCAAACTCAGTCGCCGGGTTTATAATCTGGAAGAACGTCTTGGTGTTCGGCTAATTCAACGCAGCTCACGTCATTTTGCCGTAACCGATATCGGTATGAATATTTACCGTCATGCCCAGGTTATGCTCAGTGCCGCCCAAGCCGCCCATGATCTGGTCGATCATCTCAGTACTGAACCACGCGGCATTATTAAACTCAGCCTGCCAGTATCCATTGCACAAAACGAAATCGGGCGCATTCTTCCTGCATTCCTGAAACAATATCCTGAAATCAAAATTCAGATGATGGTCACGAATCGTCGTGTGGATATCATCAATGAAGGTTTTGATATTGCCCTACGCGTCCGTTCCAGTCTGGATGATGATCCAAATCTGGTAATCCGTCAGTTTGACCAGATCGAACAACATCTATTTGCCAGTCAGGGCTATCTGAATGAATTTGGTCATCTAAAAAATCCGGAAGAATTGTCCGAGCATAAAATCCTGAGCATGGCGGATGAACATACTGAACAGTTTTTGATATTACACAATAATATGCAACAACAGAAAAAGATCCGCGTTATGCCAACAGTACTGGGCTCCGATCTAAGCATGCTGGCACAACTGGCTACTTCAGGCTGTGGTATTACCCTGTTACCTGATAACGTCGTGCAGCAATATGTGGAACGTGGTGAACTGGTACGTGTACTTCCGGAATGGAAAGCAGCTCATGGTATTTTCCATATGGTTTATCCGTCACGTCGTGGCTTGTTACCTGCTGTTCGGGTCTTTATCGATTATCTGGTTGAGCACCTGCATCATGATTAGATTAATGAGCATCTAAGTAAAATAAAATAATAAGTAAAAAAAAGCCCATCTACGGAGGATGAGCTAGTCAGAGTCACTACAGCATTAAGGGGTAACAATATTTACTCTGTAAATCAAAAAATATATCGCTCTCTTATCTCTTAAATTATATGCGCACTAATAAATAAAAGAGATTGATACAGCCTATCTATCTAACTCATATAAATATAGAGAATGAATCTCATTTGCACCACTGCAAGTCGTACTATTTTGTATTGTTTTGAAAACGTATGTGTGTGCTCATTTACAATTAAAAAAAACACTGATTTTTTAAAAATCAGTGTTTTCATAATCAGAGATTTATCTTTTATTTAGATTGCAGAATAAGAGCCCGTGCCTTCTGGCCATGGAGATAACAATTCAAAGCCAGTGTCAGTCACATAAACCATATGCTCCCACTGCGCAGATAACGATTTATCTGCAGTCACCACTGTCCAGCCATCTTTAAGTTCTTTAACACGCGCTTTACCCAGATTCACCATTGGCTCAATAGTGAATACCATGCCTTTTTTTAGCACCAGACCCTGACCCGGTTGACCATAGTGCAAAATGTTTGGCTGTTCATGGTACACCTTACCGATACCATGACCACAGTATTCACGTACGATACTATAACCTTCGCGATGTGCCACAGACTGGATTGCATAACCGATATCACCCAAGGTTGCACCCGGTTTTACTGCATGAATCCCGGCAACCATGGTTTCATAAGTGGTTTCAACCAGTTTTTTTGCTTCAGCCGAAGGCGTACCGACATAGTACATTCGGCTAGTATCACCAAAATAGCCATCTTTAATAATCGCAACATCGATATTGATGATATCGCCATCTTTTAATACGGTAGTTGCTGATGGAATGCCATGACACACCACTTCATTGGGTGAAATGCAGGTAGTCTTGGTATAACCGTAATACCCCACATTCGCCGGAATAACTTGGAGTTTATTCACAATAAAATCATTACAGATATCATCCAGATATTCTGTCGTGACACCCGGCTTCACATGCTCTCCGATCATTGCTAAAACCTCAGCAGCCAGACGGCCCGATATACGAAGTTTTTCGATATCCTGTTCAGTTTTAAGACTTATCGTCGAAGCTCTCATGTGTTCATCCTCTTGGTCAATCCTTGAATTATAGACCCTTTTTCTGAAAGATGCGGTGAATTCCTTCAATAACAGCGATCGGAAAATGTATATTTAAAACATGTATTGTTTATAGATTAAACAAATAAAACTATTCAGGATTTTTTAGAAATATTGATAATTTATGATGATTTTTATAATTTATAAATTTATTTGATTGAATTCATAAATTTATTTTAACCAAACTTCTACCCATCAGTTAAACAGAAAATCACTCAAAGAAATTCATCGAAGCTCAAGCCAAAAGGTGCTCCAAAAATCAGCATATTTCCTTTAAAATCGCTTTCTTTTTTGCGTTTATTCTCCCTCTATGACAAGTCTCCGTACTCGGGATATTGTTGCCTTAGGTTTTATGACCTTTGCACTGTTCATCGGTGCCGGCAACATTATCTTTCCACCGATTGTGGCTCAACAAGCCGGTGAGCATGTATGGTTAGCTGCTCTAGGTTTCCTGGTTACTGCAGTTGGCCTGCCTGTTATCACCATCGTGGCATTGTCTCGTGTTGAAGGTTCAATCCAGATCTTAAGTTCACCTTTAGGTAAAGCAGCAAGTCTTTTACTGACCGTAGTTTGTTATCTCACTGTTGGACCTTTATTCGCAACACCACGTACTGCAACCGTTTCCTATGAAATTGGTTTCTCCTCTTATTTTGGCAATGAGCCAAGTAATCTGCTGATCTATAGTGTGATCTATTTTGCAGTAGTGACACTGGTTTCGCTGTACCCAAATAAAATTCTGGATACTGTGGGTTACTTCCTGTCTCCATTGAAAATTATCGCATTGGTCATTTTAGGTGTGGCCGCAGTTCTTATTCCTGCCAGTAACCCACCTGCTGCGATTGGTAATTATGTTTCTAGCCCGGTCACTGAGGGCATCGTCAATGGTTATCTGACCATGGATACTTTGGGTGCCTTGGTCTTTGGTATCGTGATTGTGCGTGCAATTACTTCTCGTGGGGTCACTGACCGTAAGCTGATTACCAAATATGCGGTAAATGCTGCCATTATTTCCGGGATCGGCCTAACCTTGGTTTACCTCAGCTTGTTTAAATTGGGTCTGGGTAGTCATGAAGTTGCCCCAAATGCTGCCAATGGTGCGATTATTCTGCATGCTTATGTACAACATGCCTTTGGTGATATGGGTGCCTATTTCCTTGCAATCATGATCTTTGTTGCCTGCATGGTAACTGCGATCGGGCTGACCTGTGCATGTGCTGAATATTTCTCATCGATTACCCGTTTACCGTACAAAGCCTTTGTATTTGTTCTGGTTGGCTTCTCGCTGGTGATTTCAAACCTTGGCTTGACCAAACTGATTGCCGTTTCTGTGCCTGTACTGAGCGCGATTTATCCGCCTGCAATTGCAGTGATCCTGCTGAGCTTCTGTGGACATTTCTTTAAAAAGCCTGCTCAAGTTGTTGCACCCACCACACTGGTTGCATTTATTTTCGGTATATTTGATGGTCTTAAAGTTGCCGGTTTTGATTTACCTGCTGCACTTCAGAATTTGCCGCTTTCTGAGCAAAACATGGCATGGCTTATCCCTGCCCTGATTGTTCTCGTGATTTCAGCTTTGATTGACCGTATCAGAAACTAATCTTTCTGCGCAGTGTCAATAAATCGTCTTTTTACCCAGAATACGATTTAAGCGTGATCAATAATTGTCAGGTTTTACCCAAACGGACATTTATTGGTTCAATTCACTGCATGATTATCGCTAAGCAAGCGCTCAGTTAAAAGTAGATAAAAATTTAGCTGATACACAATTTAACCATTCGTTTAGCTAAACTAACCGAATCATTTCCAAAATTATTCAATTTCATTTACTTATATCAATATTCTAACAAATTTTATAATTCTTCAGCATCCCGCATACATGTGCTTAAATTCTCTGCCGACCAAACTACATATTGTGGCGTAAAATTTGCATTTTCCTGCTTGTACCATTTAAATTTTATCACCCAGCACTGCCTTAAACCCTAATTTAAGCATTTAAATGGTTCAGGTAAATTACTGTACTTTGACAATTTTTATAGCTCTACGACTAAAGTTGCTGTATTTCACCAGAACAGTCATCCGGAGCTATTGAAAAGTTCTGGTATTCGAAGTACAACTGTATGTTCAATTCTGATCAATCCACTCAGTTTTGGACATCAATAACACTAAAAATAGGAGGGATGGAGATGTTATCAGTACATTTCAAAAAGCAAGTCTTCATTGACGCTCTTAAAGCCAATTCTAACCTTGTGGTGTTTCTAAGCACCACCTTTGCGCTGATGTTGACTTTAATCGTTCACTGCGTAATTCAAGGCAATTTAAAGCCAGAGTATTTAGCGTATGCGCTGATCGTCTCGGCTGCATTTTACCTATGGGTGGTCATTGACCAGAAATATCGCTAATCAACCTTGATGTTGAACCACATGGATGAATTCGCCACTCATCCATGTGGTAGAAGAAAAAGAAAAGTCCAATTCAAGTATTTCTCCTTCCAATCAGAATAAAAATAATCTAAAACAGCCCGTGTGCTGCGCCCCAAAGTAAAATTCCTGTTCCACCCAGCTCTGCCACAATTAACCCTATCATCGCCAAAGTCATTAATATGCCCGGTAACTGAACCTTGCCCAATTGATGCGGTTTTTTGAATTGGTTGGTGGTGTCTTTTAGGATGCCATGCAGAATATAAGCCCCAATTGAGAAGCTGAAAAAAGCCAGATTCAATACTACACAGATCAGATTTATAGTCTCTGAAAATTGAGAATAATAAGCCAATACCGCAAGAATTAGTGCTGCTGGTGCATACAGCAAGCTGCTACGATGGGCAATATCGACATAATAATGTGCCCGTGACTGGGCTGAATTGCGGATCTGCAGATATTTCCACACTCCTGTCAACATCCCTACCCATAAGAAAATTCCACTAAATAAAATTGCCAGTTTAACTGCCAGACTAAGCTCGATTAGCTGCATATCCTAATTCCATTATGTTCATTATTTTGACTTTTTAGTCATGTTTTAAAACCGCTCCTACCCGGAACTGGTGTAGATTAATTCTTGATAATGATCCCAAAAATATAGTGTAGCGCATGTCCGAATTTGAAACATTGACCATTAAGTGCAAGGATGGCTATCCATTGACAGCACGTTTTTACGCCACCAATGCAGCTAGCCGAAAAGCTTTACCTATATTAATCTGCCCGGCGACCGGAATTACAGCACAGTTCTATCACAGTTTTAATGTGTGGCTGCAGGCACAAGGTTATGATGTATTGTGTTTTGACTTTCGCGGTATTGGTCAGTCCTTAAATGGTCCTTTAAAAAAATCTAAAGCCAGTATTGTGCAATGGGGACAACTGGACATTCCGGCTGCAATTGATGCGCTATTAGCTAAGACTCAGGCAGCAAAGGTTATCTTACTTGGGCATAGTGCTGGTGGACAGCTGCTGGGTATTGTCCCAAACTATGCCAAAGTGGAAAAAGTCGTAGCAATTGCTGGATCGACGGGTCATGTTAAAGGTTTAAAGGGTCGCACCAAATTACTAGCACCAGTGATGTTCAATATCATTTTCCCATTGGCACGTATCACCAAAGGCTATGGTCCAACTCAAGCGATTGGTATGGGTGAAAACCTGCCAAAAGATGTGGCGCGTGAATGGGCAGAATTTTGTAGTAAACCAGGTTATATAATTAATGCGATTGGTAAAAAGATCGCACCAGCACATGACTATCATGCTCAGATCACCTGCCCGATCACATCAATGTGGGCTTCGGATGATGAAATCGCCACTCAAGCGAATGTCAAAGACTTGCTGCGCTTATATCCAAAAGCAGCCACAGAAATGATTGAGCTAAAACCCCAAGAATATGGTCATAAAGGGATTGGCCACATGCTGATGTTCAAGAAATCTCATCAAAACTTATGGCCAGTGATTGAGCAACAGTTATCTGCCTAAAGATGATTTAAATGGCTATTGATAGGTTAATGTGCTTTAATACGCTCAGTATGAGATGAGCCTCTTACAGTATGTGCCTCAGATGTGCATACGACTAGCCCCTAACCATGGGGCTTTTTAATGTCTATATGATTTTGAAGTCGTATTAAAATTTAACCGAAAAATGCAATGATACTCTGAATCACCACAGCATTCACAATATCAATAAAAAATGCACCACACAGCGGTACGATTAAAAAGGCTTTATGTGATGGACCATAGCTATTGGTGACCGCCTGAATATTGGCAATCGCAGTCGGGGTTGCTCCCATACCAAAACCACAATGCCCTGCTACCAATACGGCTGCATCGTAATTTTTTCCCATGATTCTAAAGGTCACAATTGCGGTAAATAAAATTAGTACCGCTGTCTGCGCAAACAAAATGGTAATGAGCGGGCCTGCCAAATCGGCCAGCAACCAGAGTTGCAGTGAAAGTAAAGCCATAGATAAATACAAGGACAATGACGCATTCCCAAATACATCAATGGCACGGTCGAAAATATCGACTTTCAGTACATGCTCGAGGAAGTTACGTACAATCACCCCTGTCCCTAAAGCCCAGACAAAGGTCGGCAGTTCGAACCATCTTCCCTGACTAATCTCTGTCATTTCATTCGCAACAAAAATACATAGTGCAAACATTCCCAAAGTCGACACTGCATTACTGGCTGTAATCAACCGGGTTTTCTTTGGATATTCGAAGGGTGCGGTGTTGATACTAGTATCGAGTTGTTGTTCATTGGTCTCTTGTGCTACTGTCTCTGCCAATTGATTGCGTTTAATCAGGAATTTGGCAACCGGACCACCCATAAGCCCACCAATAATCAAACCAAAAGTAGCACTGGCCATACCAAGAACAATTGCCCCTTGGATTCCATATTGAGTTTCAAGCACTTCACCCCAAGCACCGGCAGTACCATGACCCCCTGTTAAAGTAACAGAACCAACAATCAAATCAATCAATGGATCAAGCCCAAGTGCTGTGGCTAAGCTCATGCCAACCGCATTTTGTACAACTACAAATAGAATGACACAGACCAGAAAGATCAGCAGTGATTTCCCACCTTCTTTGAGCTTGGTAAAGTCTGCACTTAAACCAACAGAGGTAAAGAACATCAGCATTAGAATGGTTTGAATTTCTGAGTCAAATGTGGCACTGATATTAAAAAATTTATAGAGAATAAAAGCTGTAATCGCTGCGATTAGACCGCCGATTACAGGTTCAGGTAAGTTATAGTTTCTAAAGAAGCCAATTTTACTAACAAGATACCGCCCAATAAAAAGAAAAAATACCGCAATCACCAAGGTGCCAAAGGCATCGATCTCATAATTCATAACATTCCCTATTGGCTTTATTTTCATACAGTTTTAGGAAAATAGTATGAAAAATCAATTTTAGAAATGTTATGCAAGTTACTGTTTCTAGTAATTGTTTAATTTAGAGCCCGAACAGGTGCAATTAATACAATGGAATATCATAGATCCAGTTGCGCGCTTGCTGGTCTGTGATACTTTCACAGACATAATAATCATGATCCCAAGCGTCTTGATGGAAGATTTCCTTTTTATAATAAGTCACGTGTTTACCATTTTCGATACAGATAAAACTGTCGCCTTGGTCTTTGACTTGGGTTCCATTGAGGAACCCACCAATACAGAGGAATCGGGATTGTTTGGGCATAGTTTATTAATTAAAATTATAAAGATGTAAAATCATTCTCTTTTAAAGCATATTTTTCAATAAAATCTGTATATGACTTTAAATTTTGAATAGTTTTTTCGATATCAATTAATTTTGAGGCCTTATCTTTAGTCAAGTATTCAGCCGTAAGAATTGTCATTGTTTCGCCGTTACCAAAACGTGCTGGTTTTTTAAAACTTAAGTTCTCTTGCTTAGCCTTTTCTATATAATATTTATAACAATAATTTCTAAATTTTGTGTAATTTTCAGGTTTCAAAGCATTTATTTTCAAAACAAGTTTATCTTCTTGAATTTGAAGGTATTGCCAACAGCTCTCATTTTTTTGAAAAGCCCACCAATACCCCATGAACCCACCATTTTGATTAGGGACATATCCCCAATCACCACGATTTAATTCTTTTTGCAAATACTTAAAAAATCCTACCCAATTTTTATGATTCCATTCTTCTTTATGAACATATGCATTAACTTCATTTTCTATAGAATATATATAATCTTTGAAATCATTAAAAATATCACTTGGTATAGACGTATAATTGTCTAATACAGAAATTAATCTATCTCTAGAAAAAATCTTAAATCCATCTGCTATTTCTTTTTTATAATTTGACTGGTCATGCGTTTTAAAAAATATTGCTAAAACGTTTTCTTCACCCACCTCTGAAGAAATAATATTTCTATATCTGGTTAGTTGATCTCCATGAGATTTTGTTGCAGTTTTATCTTCAATGACAATAGAATAATTATTTAATTTTAATAAGATATCTATATTTTGATATTGTTTTGAAAGACTAAATTTTTCAATATTCTTTGGCATTTCCTTATTTTCTAATTTAAAAAATTCTGATATTAAGTTTAAAGCACAATTTTTTAAATCCTGATTAATATTATTATATTTAGGATTTGCATGATCTAATAGCCAAAAAATAAAAGCATCTTGTGATAATTCTTTTGTTGCATATGTAAATATATTCGGTTTATGCATTTTTATACTCAAAAAAATAAGGGCTGATTACTCAGCCCTTATCTTATACCGCTTATTACTTAATTAACAAAGAATTAAGCTAATTGAGCAGCAGCAATTTTCTTAGTATCGATGTCTTTAGCAGCATCTGTATACTCGCTCATCTTGTCGAAGTTCAAGTATTGGTAGATGTCAGCAGACATGCTGTCGATTTGAGCAGCGTACTGTTGGTATTCTTCTGGAGAAGGTAATTTACCCAATACAGCAGCAACAGAAGCAAGCTCAGCAGATGCTAGGTAAACGTTAGCACCTTGACCTAGACGGTTCGGGAAGTTACGAGTAGAAGTCGATACACAAGTCGTGTTCGGCGCTACACGTGCCTGGTTACCCATACATAGTGAACAGCCTGGCATTTCTGTACGAGCGCCAGCTTTACCATAAGTATTGTAGAAACCTTCTTCCATCAATTGGTGTTCATCCATACGAGTTGGAGGAGCCAACCATAGACGAGTAGATAAAGAACCGCCAGGAACTTTGTCTAGAAGTTTACCAGCTGCACGGAAGTGACCGATGTTGGTCATACAAGAACCAATGAATACTTCATCAATTTTCACGCCTTGAACGTCAGAAAGCAGTTTTGCATCATCTGGGTCGTTCGGGCAGCAAAGAACTGGTTCTGTGATTGTAGAAAGGTCGATTTCGTACACTTTAGTGTATTCAGCATCAGCATCAGCTTTAAGAAGTGATGGATTTTCCAACCATTTTTCCATGTTCTCAACACGGCGCGCCATAGTACGAGCATCGCCATAGCCTTGTGAAATCATCCACTTCAGCATAGTGATGTTAGAACGCAGGTATTCAGCAACTTTCTCTTCAGAAAGCGTGATCGCACAACCAGCCGCAGAACGTTCAGCAGAAGCATCAGAAAGTTCGAATGCCTGCTCAACAGTCAGGTCAGTTTCCATTTCTGTCAGGTCGATCTCAAGGATACGGCCAGAGAAGATGTTTTTCTTACCTTTCTTCTCTACAGTCAGGTCACCTTCTTGGATCGCTACGTAAGGAATCGCATGTACTAGGTCACGTAGAGTGATACCAGGTTGCATTTTACCTTTGAACTTCACAAGAACAGACTCTGGCATGTCAAGTGGCATAACGCCAGTTGCAGCAGCAAATGCTACCAGACCAGAACCCGCTGGGAATGAAATACCAATTGGGAAACGAGTATGCGAGTCACCACCAGTACCTACTGTATCTGGAAGAAGCATACGGTTTAACCAAGAGTGGATAATACCGTCACCTGGACGTAGAGAAACACCACCACGGTTCATGATGAAATCAGGAAGCGTGTGTTGCATTTGAACGTCAACTGGTTTTGGATACGCAGCTGTGTGACAGAAAGATTGCATTACCAAGTCAGCAGAGAAGCCGAGGCAAGCCAAATCTTTAAGTTCGTCACGAGTCATCGGACCAGTTGTATCTTGAGAACCAACAGTTGTCATACGTGGTTCACAGTATGTACCTGGAACAACACCTTGACCTTCTGGAAGACCACAAGCACGACCAACCATCTTCTGAGCAAGCGTAAAGCCTTTGCCAGTTGCAGCAGGTTGTACTGGTGTACGGAACAATGTAGAAGCAGGAAGACCTAATTCTTCACGTGCTTTAGTAGTCAAACCACGACCAATGATCAGGTTGATACGGCCACCCGCGCGAACTTCGTCTAGAAGTACTGGAGTTTTAAGATCAGCTTCAGCGATTTGAGCACCGTCTTTGAACGCAGTTACTTTAGCAGCAGCTTTGTCGATCTTAAGCGTGATTTCATCGCCCATGTTCATGTTTGCTACATCGATTTCAACTGGTAATGCACCAGCATCTTCCATCGTGTTGAAGAAAATCGGAGCAATTTTAGAACCTAAGCAGTAGCCGCCTTCTTTTTTGTTCGGAATGTGCGGAATTTCGTCACCGAAGAACCAAAGTACAGAGTTAGTAGCAGACTTACGAGAAGAACCTGTACCAACAACGTCACCTACGTAAGCAACCTGGTTGCCTTTCGCGATCAGTTCTTTGATCTGGTTTAATGGACCAACTTCACCAGGAACTTCTGGGTTGATGCCATCACGTACGTTTTTCAACATTGCATTTGCGTGCAATGGAATGTCTGGACGGCTCCATGCGTCTTGTGCTGGAGACAGGTCATCAGTATTCGTTTCGCCAGTTACTTTGAAAACTGTCAGTTTGATTTCTTCAGGAACGTCTTTACGGTTTGTGAACCATTCAGCGTCAGCCCAAGATTGAAGAACTGCTTTCGCGTTTGCATTGCCTGCACGTGCTTTGTCGGCAACGTCATGGAACGCATCAAATACAAGAAGAGTTTTCTTCAACGCTTCTGCAGCAAGTTCACCTAGTGCAGCGTCGTCTAAAAGTTCTACTAAAGGAGCAACGTTATAACCACCAAGCATAGTGCCCAGTAAGTAAACCGCACGTTCTTTAGAAACTAGTGGAGAAGTCGCTTCGCCTTTTGCCAATGCAGCTAAGAACGCAGCTTTTACGTATGCAGCTTGGTCAACACCTGCAGGAACACGGTTTTCAAGCAAGTCAACTAGGTATGCTTCTTCACCCGCTGGTGGATTTTTTAATAATTCAACTAATGCAGCAGTTTGAGCATCGTCAAGTGGCTTCGGTGGGACTCCGAGTGCGGCACGTTCTTCAACGTGTTGGCGGTAAGCTTCTAGCACGGTTTATTCCTCTTTTTTAAAAAATTATCTGTGAATTCCTACTTTATAAAGCTTCACAAATAATATGGACTCTCAAATTTTACTAAAATTCCAGTTAAAAGTTAATGCAAGTAAAGTGTTTCTTTGTGATGCTCATTATTTTGTAAATAAATGATGTGCATAATGATTATTTGATAATCAAAAATCTGTTTTCTTGCATAAATTAAGCTCCAATTGAGCACTTTTAGCTGAATTTCACTTATAAAAAAGGCAACACGAATGTTGCCTGAGTTATAAGAAAAAAGATACTCCACCTTAGTGTACTGTGCTTGTGCTCAAATATTGGTTAAATGCATCACGACAGCCTTCAAATTTGAGTACACACTGGTCTTCGTAGGTGCCGTTATGATTGTTACTGGCAAAGGAAATATCGACCAGATAGAGTTTTTTATTTTGATCAAGAATACGTTTTAAACTGACTTTATCACCAACGCTCAGCACGTAGTTTCCACCACCAATGATCGCCATGCCCTGTTCATCTTCGAGCAACAGGTCTGCATGATGTAAGTATCCCACAACGTTCATAATGCTGCTCCTTTTTAATTATTTTGGAGATATTTTCATTATTCGATATTTAGATAAGTATTGCTATATTTTAGATTTAGAATTTGTCACAAATTGTACAAAAGGCTTAGGCTATTTTTATAAGAGATCAGTATCAGATAAATAACTTCTTTAACTTTGCATAAAATAATTTAAATATGGCAAAGCTATAAAAAAACCGTTCCTTAGAACGGTTTATAATCTGGCAATTCATCATGCGGTGTCGCAATACATTTTTCAGTATATTCGGCACGGATTTTTTCACGCGATTCTTTTACATCTTTGGTGATTTCATCCAATGGCATTTTATAAACATCATCAATAATGGTCATGACGAATGCTTTGGTGGTTTCATCTTCAACCTTGCTGGCATGTTCAACAGCTTTTTCTTTCTCAATGCCATTTTGACGGTCCAACATGATACTGCGTGCAGCATTGCCCACACTACGACAATAACCTTGCCACTGCTCTTCAGGGGTGAGTGGTTTCTTTTCGGCACAGCCAGCCAAAGCCACCAAAACAGATAAAGCAAATAACTTTTTCATGAACTTCTCCTTACGCAGGGCAATATAAAAGATCACAGCGCATTTGTCATTTAATTTGCCAAGTCCGACTGTAACAAAAAAGCCCTCTACAGGGCTTTGTTGTCAAAATGATTTAACCACAGCTGGACTGAACAAGTTTTCCAGTTTTTGGATCTACGGTGACCGTAACACGGTCTTCACGGAAATCCATAGTTACTGCTTGTCCCGGTTGTATCATACGCACAATTTTAGCTTTGGTTTTGGCTTTGATTTGCGCTTCACTCAGACCAGACTGACCGATCAGACTATGTGCTGCTTCAGACAGGCAGATGTCCTGATTGCTACGATACAATGCCCACTCCTCCACCACTTTACCATCTGGCAGATGGCAATAGGCCACCTGACCATCCACTTCATTATGGATATCAAGCTTCCCACCTTGATCCACACAATAAGCACTGGCAGGATTCGGCATGCCAATACGCGGTGTTTCTTCCAGCTGCTGTGCTGCACATCCTGTTAATATGGCGATCAACATGCCCAGATACATAATTCTTTTCATTGGCGATCTTCTTCTAAAGGCCCATTCCGACTTAATTTAACATAGTCATACCCAATAAAGTTTATCTAAATGTATGTAAATCAATGTTGAAGCTACTCTCAGCGATAAATCATGATGCTTTTATATTGCCCTGCTGCAATTAAGCCACAAGAATACTTAGTAATCTGGTTTGAGTGATATGCGGGTTTAAGCTAAAATTTGCTTGAATTTTAAACTTTTCTGCGGCTATGCAAGATCCCCAATTCTCGCTCAAGGAATATCTCTCTACCGTGCAGGAGGTGATTAAACTCACCTTCGATACACCGGTATGGGTCAAGGCAGAGATACGCAACCTGAATATCAAGGCAGGTCATTACTATCTGGAACTGGCAGAAAAAGATCCTGACAATGATCAGGTGATTGCCAGTTGCCGTGCCACCATCTGGAAATTTGCTGCACAGAAAATTGTGACTCCATTTGAACGGGAAACCGGGATTGAGTTAAGTCGTGATTTAAATGTTCTGATTAAGGTCAAAGCCAGTTTTGATCCGCAATATGGCTTTTCCCTGAATATTGTTGAAATGGATTCCAGTTATACCCTCGGTGATATCGCCCGACGTTATCAGGAAATCGTACAACGACTCACGGCAGAAGGTTTGATTGAACGCAACCGGCAATTACCAACACCATTCGACCTAAACCGGATTCTGGTGATTGCTCCTGAAAATGCTGCTGGTTTAGGTGACTTTAAAAAGGATGCAGATGCACTAGCGGATGCACAGGTATGCGAGTTTGTTTATCACTCGGCGACTTTTCAGGGAAATACTGCACCACAAAGTATTCGCCAAAGCCTGGCACAAGGGCTGAAACAGTGGGCAGAAGATTACACAACGGCGCCTGATTTAATCGTGATTATCCGCGGTGGTGGTGCAGTCAATGATCTGGCCTACCTGAATGATTATGAACTGGCTGCCCTACTGTGTAAGCGTAGTGTGCCAATCTGGGTTGGTATTGGTCATGAAAAAGACAGGACCATTCTGGATGAAATTGCACATCGTTCCTATGATACCCCGAGTAAAGTCATCGCTGGGATTCGCAATCACATTGTGGAGCGTGTGCAGGATGTCATTACCAATCTGCAAATTATTCAGCGTAGTTCCCGGCAGCAGATTCAGGCCTATCAAAACCAGAATGATCAATTGATGACATTGATTCAAAGTATTGCCAATGCCAAAGTCTCGGATGCTTTCAAAGAAGTTACTCAATTGAAATCTAATATCAGCAATTTGGCCCGCCAGCAAACCCGAATTGCACAACAACAGATTGAAGCCTTGTTACGTGAAACGCTGATCCAGAATCCGAAAACAGTACTTTCCAAAGGCTATGCCATCGTCCGTCAACAAGGTCATGCTGTGCGTTCAGTCCATGAACTTGAAAGTGAGGTGCAGGTCGAAATGCAGGATGGAATTTTTGTAGCCACTATCACACAGGTAAATCCACATGAATAATGACAATACTTTAAGCTTTAAAGAAGGCTATGAAATTCTAAAAAGGAATGCGGAATTATTGGATGCCCAGCAGGAACCTGATATTGATAATCTGATGAAGATTGTTGAGGAATCCATGGCAGCCTATAAAGCCTGTAAGACACGTGTCGATGCGGTACAACAGGCATTAGATGACACTTTTAATGAATAAACTTTAGGTTCTATCTCCTGTTATGTTTATTTTTTAGCGCAAGTAATAAGGTTTAAAATATAACTTAGGCTATTTTTCGAATATAAAAAGCCTTCATAAAGAAGGCTTTTTTAGATGAGAACAGTCTATTTTTGCTCTCTTAGCGGATTTTCAGGCTCTGCATTGGGTTTTTTCTCAGGCTTAACATTCTTATAAGAAGCCTGATTACCCTTATCATCGTTGGATTCTTTATGTGGCGTAACATCTTTATCTGATTGCTCTGATAGATTGGTCATATGTGTTCCTTTACTCAATATACTTAACCCATAGATATGACAGATTGGGACCCGACATCAAGGCTAGAAATGTTATACATCTTTATCATTTAAAAAAGACAACAGTTGCTTCAACTCCACAATTAAAAAAAGCCCTCACTTGAAGGGCTTTTTTTTCTTTTAGAAACGCCAGTTATAGAACAAGTCGATAGCTCGTTCGAGAGACTGACTCGCTTCCAGATATAGACGCTGATTCATCTGATAACGCAAAGTCAGTTTATTCACGGGGGTAAAGACACCTACACCATAGCGAATATACAGGTCTGGCGTAATATAACCGGTAACTGATACCTGGGTATCATCGCCTGTACCCTGTGCATCCAATGCCAGACCACTTAAACCAAAAGTACGACCAATCTGGTTGGTCAATGCGCGGGTACCACCTAGACCCAAACTGATCACCGCAGCGGCAATGGTATTGTTAACATCAGACCTGAAACTTTCAGACTGGCTTAATGCTGAACTACCTTCATTGATCCGGCCGGTGATCAAGGCATTTAATGCTTCCTGTTCAGACAAGCCGGCATCGTTATACACCTGAATAGCAGGACTTGAGGCTGTACCGGTAACACGTACACCTACGACACTACCCTGTACAGATTTATTGGCATCAATATCCAGGGTCGGATTAGACAATGGACCGTTAAAACGGGCAATGGCACGGTTCAGATCCAGACTTTGACCATACGCTTCGATTTTTACCCGCTGGGACACACCAATCGCACCATTGGCACGCATTGCTGTTTCCAGACCACGTTGAGACAGGTTCACCCGGCCAATCAATGGAATACGGCTATCAAAGCCCTGGAAGATCACCTGATTACCCAGTGACACCGCAACATCAGCACGAATATCCCATGGACGTGCCGATTTTAGAATTGCCAGCTGATCCTGACCTTCCTGTACGACACGGACATCTGAAGAAATATTAACGACCGGTTTAGACGCTTCCGGCATGGAAATCAAAGCACGTGGAACTTCTATTGAACCATTCAGGCTGAGTTTCTTGTTAAATGGATAAAGGTCCAAAGCCAAATCTGGCGTGACGACAGCTGTAATCAGTGGTGCCTGGCGTATCAGCAGATTTTCACCTTTGAGACGTAACTGAACACGTGGATCGTTTTTCCAGTCCACCGAACCAGTCAAGCGGCCTACACCACGACCACTGTTAAATGCACCATTAATTGTCGCAGAATCCTGACGTACAGATGAATACAGTTGCACATTGGTCAGATTCACTGGCAGGGAAATCATACTGATCGCCCCATCTTTTACGCGAATCTCACCGTTTAATAATGGCTGGGTTAGTGTACCGCCGATCTTACCCGCATAAGACAAGGTGCCTTCCAGTGTACGCACATCCTGAATAAATGGCTTGAATACTTTCAGCTGTACTTCGTTAAAAGCGACTTCACCACGCATCGGTTTACTGTCACGATATGGATCAATAATGACATTGGCATATCCCGTTCCGATATCCGGTGTTTTCACATCCAGACGAATTTGCAAGCCATCTGCAACACTTTTCGCGACCAATCCGACTTCATCATATTTCAGGGTCTGACCCAGATATTGCGGATCTTCAGCGGCTAGCCCCACCACACCATTTCGGGTGACAAGTCGCGCATCAATCTTCGGTTTCGCACCTTGCGCCCATGTTGCACGCGCGTAGCCATTGACCTTACCGGTAATTGCCAACCCTTCAGGCATGAACGCACTGAAATCATTCAAGTCTAGGTTCTGGGTCTGGAATGAGACACTACCACGTGTCTTGTTGACACGTATTGGCCGGTCAAAGCACAACTGACTTTGCTGGCTCATCCAGCAATGCGCACCGACAAACAGATCTGACTGTGCTGTGTTATAGATCACAGAGGCATTCTGACGCTGTACCAGACGCGTACGCAGAGAATCGAAATCACCATTTTGAATTTGCCCCAGCCAGTTGTTTTGTGCATTAAAACCACCGGCCAACTGTACATAAAACTTGGACAGTTTGTTTTCTGCCTGAACTTTTAAGATATGCGCTGCACGTGTCCCAGCTAGAGATATTTCACCGCGGGTAATCTGACGATTACCACTACGCAGGTTATCCATGGTTGCGGTAAGCAAGGTTGGTGTGTTTTGTGAAGTTGGCAACTGGCCTTGTACCCGGATTTTCTGCACGCTAAACAGATTATTAAAGGCAAAATCATCGACTGCAAGGTTGGTTGAAGCACGCAAACGTGGCTGCGCCTGCATATTGATATAACCATATGCACGACCACGCAGTCCTGGATATAACTCATAGAGCGCTGGCGCATTCACCTTGAGTTGAAGATTCTGTGCATTACCGGTTGCCTGAATCTGGTTACTGGCATAAGACAGGAACAGATTATTGGCTTCAAACTGCTGTGGTACAAATCCGCTCTGTTTGTTATCAATAATCATCGACAGATTACCTGTACCACGTACCGGCTTGTTATTCAGTATTCCGGCAAGATTAAGACGTTCAATCTGAATACGTTTCAACGCATCTGACCATACGCCACGGGTTTTCACATTTCCCGATAGCTCACCTTTGACACTGGAAGCAAAATATTGTGGCTTAAAGCGAACCAGTGAAGCATTGATATCCCAGCCAAAACCATTCGCTAGATTCACCAGACCACTGGCATTGATCTTGCCGGCAATACCATCATGCCTGAATTCATTGATTTTCAATAATTCAGGTGTACCGGATACCTTGAATTTGAGTAGACCTTTACTTGCAGCGAACTGGCTGGCATTTAAATTGCCATCATAATTTACTGCATAGCCCTTGAAGCCACCGCCCCGTTTTTCATCATGGAATAACAATGATGCCGTACTGCTACCGGTCAGTCGCACTGTTTCATTTTGACCAGTAAGGCGTCCTGTCAGATCGATCGCTTTTAAGTTGATAATCTGCTGATTTGGCTTGGCATAACCACTCGCTGTAACGCGACCATTGAGGCGATCGACTGGTGATGCTGCTGCCAGTGCCTGCGTATTCAGATCTTTGGCATTTAGCACAGCGCTCCATTTTAACTGGCGTTTTTTATCCGGCAGTTCTACTACGGCGTTACCGGTGAGGCCACCACTTTGCGCAGCATAGCTAAAGCTTGGCACTTTGAGAATGTTATTCTTCAGATTCAGTTTCGCCTGATACATACCTGTTGGCAGCATACCCTGCTCATGGGCAGCCACCTGCGTTGCCACAAAGATGTCCTGCTGACCTTCAGTTAGCGCCAGATTTACATCTCCGGATTCGCTCTTTAACCAGCCTACATAAGGCACTGCACGGTCGATATTCTTCCATGCCACATTCATCAGCATCGGCTGGGCTTTTTTATTTTTCGCTTCGTTCTGATCCAGCTTGATGTTCCAGGTTTCATAACGATCGAAATCAACCAGCGCTGTCAGGTGTAAACCTTTTTCCAATGTCCCTTTAGAAGCGATATTTCCATCCAGACTTGGTGGCAGAAAGTCCTGCACGACCTGTGGAATCACTTTATCTTTAGGATTAAGACGATTCACACGGCCAGACACATCCCAGGTCACCTGATCATGCCAGCTGACCATACCTGCCAGACTGACTGAACCTTTCATTAATTGTCCATTAAAGTCAGTAATATTCAGCTGATTGACCAGATCTGTATGCATCATGGCATTGTACTGGCCTTCCGGAATATCCTTGCCGCTCAGGTCTGTATTGAGATTAATATTCAGTTTTTTGATATCGCCATTAAATTCCGCCATACCATCTTTGGAGAATAGTTTCTGATCTTCCAATATTGGCCAGTGATACTGCTCAAATTTAAGTTTACCAAACATCGGCACATGTGAATTCATCGGATGAATCACGGCCCAGCCAGTCAGCAAGTCTGGCGTATAGGTGGCAACACCGGCTTCAATAGTTTCTAAGGTGCCTCGGGCTGCTATACGAATATCACGAATATTCAGGCTATTATTTAATGATGGAATATTCAGTACGCCAGTCGCATTCAGTGGATATTTACCATGGAAGTCCATATCACCTGTGGCATCATAAACATACAGATAGCCCATATTCATGCGCGAATTTTCGAAGGTTAGCTTGGTTCCAGACCAGAGTCCCTCATTAATCACCACATCATAAAAATCAACTGAAGAGCTATGTGTTTTAATCAGCAGGTGATCCAGATCCAGATGATCGACCCGCAATACAAATGGCAAACGAATATCATTATAAGAAAACGGCTTATCACTTGGCGGATTCTTGCTAATGACCTGCATATTGCGCATATCTGCATTATTTAAATGAATTTCCCGTTTAAGAATTGCCCGCCAGCCTAAAATGACATCGGCACGGTCAATTTTGACATCAACCGATTTGAGCGTCACCAGCACATTGCGCACAATAATGCCGCGCCACAGATTACCGCCTTCATATTCATAATGAATAATCTGCTGACGTTGCAATACCTGATCCAGTAAAAACTTGCTGCCACGATCCGTCGAGAACATGATCGCCAGTGCCGCGAGTAAAAACAGAATAGAAAACAGCACCGACAGTAAGATGCTTCTTAAAATACGGCGCTTTTTAGGTAAAGGCGTATTTTCCGGCTCTGCTTCTTGTGGTTGCTGGTTCTCGACCATGTTCTTCCCAAATATCTAAAATTTTTAATCAGTTTGTTTTATAGCTGTGAGCCAATAAAGAAGTGCACGCGGATTGGATGGTTATCATCCGAAATGCCTGAGGCCACATCAATACGAATCGGACCAATCGGCGATGCCCAACGCACGCCAAGACCTACCCCATATTCAGTCGGATTACTAAAGTCCTTGTCATAAGCATTTCCGGCATCTGCAAATACTGCCGCACGCCAGCCTTCCCTGAATTGATAATTATATTCCAAGGAACCAATGGTCAGGGCCTGTCCACCTACTTTAAAGCCATCGATTTCTGGTGACAGACTCTTATAGTCAAAACCACGAATACTTTGATCACCGCCAGTGAAATATCTTAAGTTATACGGTACTTTGGTAAAATCTTCAGTAAAAATATAGCCTGCATCGGCACGACCGACAAACTGATGATCAGCATTTTCACCCAGTGAATAGATAAAGCGCCAGCCAGCATTGGCAATGGCCATATCAGCATCGGACAACAGCGCCTCACTCCCCAGTTCAATCTTATAGGTCTGTCTAAAGCCTTTGGTTGGGTTTACCCGACGGTCACTGGTAGTACGAGCAACTTCATAACCGAATAATAAAGACTCTTGGGTTTCTGCAGTACTGACCAGGAAAGCATCCGGAATATCATCAGCATTCACAGTACCGTCCTGAGTCAATTGATCCAGACGATAACGCACGCCATAAGTATGCTGCCAGCTTCCTCGTGGATTTTTAATATAACGATCGGCACCAATTACGGCAGATTCGATCAAGAGTCCATCGCCTTGTGCAACATCATCACGTTCTTCACGCTCATAACCACCGACAATACTGATGTAATCATTGAGCGGGTGTTTATACGGAATATTATAGCGGCCATCAATAGACTGACGGATTCCTGAAAGCTCGAGGTTGGCATCAAAAGAATGTCCACGTTTGTTAACGATGGCACGGCGGTACTGTCCGCGTAGACGTGTCCCAGTATCGGTTCCATAACCTAGACCGACTTCAGCGCTGTTTTTCTTGTCAGCATTCAAAGTCACAATCACCGGAATCTCTTTCTCTTCACGTGCTTGGGCTTTTAAACGTTCCTGCTCATTGGCCTTGGTTTCCTGCGCAGTACGCATGGCGCGTACATCTGGGTTTTCTTCCTCACGGCTACCAGCAAACTGGCTTTCATCAACCACGTTCTGGGTAACTTCCCTGGAAGAAGCCTCGGCTTTTTTCTCCTGGGCCAAAACCCCTTCAGAGATTTTTTGCTGATCGACCAGCAATTGCAGATCAGGCGCCAGTTCAAGTTCCGCTTCGACTGGGTCCGGTTTCACCGCATCAACCAGGGTATAGTTAAAATATCGTGAGTTGGTCAGGTTATTGGCTAGTGTGTTTACCCGCCAGAAACGGTAATCGGCACCATCTTCCCAAGGCACCAGACTTTGCAAGATATCTGGATCTAGCGGGAATTTCTCATCCGGATCACTCATCCGGAAGGTCACCGGTCCAAGTTTGTAAGGATCGCCAGTTTCATAACGCAGATTTACTTCTGCCGTATTCTGTGGCTGTGCGACCTTGACATCATGCAGCCGCCAGTGCGCATCGAAGTAGCCGTTATTACTCGCTGCTTCGACAATTCGCTCCTTGGTTTTTTCATATTCACCATGATTAAACACATCACCCACTTCCTGATCTGGCAATACACTAATGACCTGGAACTGTGGTTGCTCAGCACCAGCACCGGTAAATTCCAGGTTCTGGCTTTGAATGATGACTGGCTCATTCGGAGTTACATGCACCCTGACGCGTGATTCAGAAAGTTTTTCAAAACGGAATTCGGTATTATAGAAGCCAACTGCCTGAGCAGCCTGGTTAGACAGACTACGTAATTGTGGCAACGCGGATGGAAAATCGCTAAAGGATTCCTGAGTGAAACTCGACAGTTTATTTTCAATATTCTCTGCCAGGTTTTCATAGGCCCGTATACGTGCAGCCGAACTTAATCCATTGCTCGTTTGAGTACTGCTTTCACCATTACGTATAACCACGTCTGCATCAATCCGCGGCACACTAGCTGTCATGATCTGGCGTGGCGGACGGATTTTATAAAAGAGTCGTTTAAAAATATTCGGTTTCTTGTCATCTGCCGGCGTAAGTTGCTGCGGAGGAATTTCCGGCAAGGTACTGCCTGTTTCATTCGCCTGCACAATGATCTGGCTGTCAGACTGAATACTTTGCATCAGCTGATCAACATTGACTGGCGCCTGATTGATTTCCACCAGTTCCTGCTGGCTGATATCGGCAACTACGGTTTCTGTCTGCTGGGTCTGGCGATAGCTTTGTGCTTCCTGCTTGGCTTGCTCAGCCACGCGGTAAATTTCATCCGCCATTGCCTGATCGATCGGTTGAACCGGTAATTCTTCTAGGTCTTCAAACTCGATCGGCTTAAATACATCCAGCTGTGCGCCTTGCTGTTCCTGCTGTTGCAGCATTTCCAGGCTGTCTATTTCATTTTCTGGCTGCAAAGCCTGTTCAATTTTCTCGGTAGCTTCTTCTTCGGAATTAGCTACCCCCTGTTGCACCGCCTGCTTAGACAGTTCATCAATCATTTCTGCCTGCGAAACTGCCACGGGCGTTTCCGTTTCTGGAGTTTGTGCCATGCCATGTTGGGCCAACATCATCAAGAAAATACTCATGCACAAGCGACTGCCTGTAGGTGCAGATATGAGTGGACTCATGCTCTGACTCAGTACCGTTTCTTTAAATTTTATTTTTGCAGGCATAGCAAACTCTAAACAAATACATTCTTTAATTGATTATTTGACCGAAAAATATAAGCTAAGAAACTTGAATCTATAGGATTTTGCCATTTCCGTGGTCAAAGGTATCTTACATGATTTTTCAAGATGTTCACGCATCACTGACATTTCTTAATAAATCTTAATGTAGCACGTCCAATATGAACAATAACGAACATTTGTTAGGCTCTCGTCGCTTTTTACCCATGTTTTTGACGCAATTCTTCGGGGCGTTAAATGATAATGTATTTAAACAGGCATTATTACTGGTCATTACGTATGGATGGATTCAGCAAAGTGCGGGCATTAGCACCTTAAATAATCTTGCTGCATTACTCTTTATTTTGCCTTATTTTATTTTTTCTGCAACTGCCGGACAAATTGCCGATAAATATGAACGTTCCCAATTGATTCGTTATTTAAAGATCCTGGAAATCGTGGTGATGATTCTCGGTACTATCGGTTTCCTGATGGGTAATCTATGGATTCTACTGTTTGCGCTGTTCTTAATGGGGACGCAATCGACTTTCTTTGGTCCGATTAAATATGCAATTTTGCCAGAAGTGCTGAAGAAAGAGGAATTGATGTCAGGTAATGCACTCTTTCAGTCTGGAACTTCCCTGGCGATCCTATTCGGTATGATTCTGGGGGGGGCGGTGATTGCAGCATCGGCTGGCAATTTACTCTGGATCAGCTTAACCGTAGTGGTTATTGCCATCCTCGGTTATTTATCAAGCCGCTTTATTTTAAAGCAAAGCATTCCTGCACCTGATATTCAAATTGACTGGAACTTTTTCCGTACCAGTTTTCAAACCCTGAAATATGCCAAAAGCCTGCCTTTGATCTTTCTGATTCTGCTTGGTAACTCCTGGTACTGGTTTTATGGCGCGACCTATTTAACCCAGATTCCACAACTGACCCTACAGAACCTGCATGCTTCTGAAAATGTTGCAAGTTTACTGCTAACTTTCTTCTCGATCGGGATTGGCTTGGGATCTTATCTGTGCCGTAGATTAGGTGGGACTGAAGTTAATATTCGTATGGTGCCAATTGGTGCAGTTGGACTGACCGTCTTTGCTATTTATCTGGCTGTCAGCATGGCCTTTATACCTGAGCGTACTGGCGAATTGCTGGGTCTAGCAGATGTATTCCGTCAGGGCTGGAGCTATTACCATGTGATGTTTGCCGTGACCTTATTGGGTATCAGTGGTGGTTTTTATATTGTTCCGCTGTATGCCATGATGCAAGCACACTCTCCCCGCTCACATCGTGCACGGGTGGTTGCAGCAAATAACATTTTGAATGCTGTTTTCATGGTATCTTCTGCTATATTTTCGATTATCATTTTAAGTGTCTTAAAGTTTGATCTTAAAATACTTTTCTGTATTACAGCGGTCTTAAGCGGCATATTTACCTTATGGTTATTACTGCGCCTTAAACCGATGATCAACTCTGCACAAGCATCATTGGAGGATTAATGCATGCGTCAATTTACAGGTGTCGATAAGCTCATTCATTCTTTTGATCAGGCATTACGTAGTCTTGTCCCAGGTACGACTTCTGCACAGCGCACTAATCCTGCTGAAAATACTGATAGCCAACTGGCGGTTTCTGATGCTCGTCATGTTGCTGGTCTGATGCGGGTAAATCACAGTGGTGAAGTCTGTGCACAGGCGCTTTATCATGGTCAGGCGATGACCGCCAAACTGCCAAATGTCCGTCGTGAAATGGAACAGGCAGCAATTGAGGAACAGGATCATCTGGCCTGGTGTGAAGATCGTTTAAAAGAATTAGAAAGTCATACCAGCTTGCTGAATCCGGTTTGGTACGGTCTTTCTTTTGGTATGGGTGTCATTGCCGGAATTGCTGGCGACAAATACAGCCTTGGCTTTGTTGCTGAAACAGAACGTCAGGTCAGCCTGCATTTGCAACACCATATCAGCCAGTTACCACCGCATGATGAGCGTTCACGCCGTATTCTGGAACAGATGAATGAAGATGAATTGCATCACCGTGATACAGCATTAGCAGCGGGTGGTGTAGATCTGCCTTTACCGGTCAAAATTGCCATGACCGGCATTTCTAAATTAATGACCAAGACCAGTTATTATATTTAAGCCCTTAACTAAAAAAGCCCACACTGATGTGGGCTTTTTTTATGCATATTCAATCAAGTAAATACTACAAAGGTTTTAGGCTCCTATACTTAATACTTCTTAATCATCTCGGAAAGCAGATCGAGTTGTATTTCCTGTATCTGAGCCAGTCTTTCCCACTGATGCTGAAGAAGATGATCCAGTTTTTCATGTAAATGCTGGATTTCAAGTTCAGCTTTGAGGTTGATTTGATAATCATTTTGGGAACGTAATCTGTCTTTGGCTTCTTGCCGATTTTGGCTCATCATAATGACCGGTGCCTGAATCGCTGCAATACAGGAAAGTATCAGATTTAAAAGAATAAAGGGATAAGGATCAACCGGTTTGGTTACGATAACCATCGTATTCATTCCGATCCAGAAAGTAATAAAAACAGTAAAACAGATCAGAAATGACCAGCTTCCACCAAAAGAAGCAATTTTATCAGCCAATCTTTCACCAAAAGTCCACTTTTGTTCCAACGAGGCTTCTACATCTTTAGTAATCAGCTCATGATGGCGCATGCTCTTGATCACTTCATATTCAAGATTAGTGACTTCACCCTTTTCAGACTTTAACAATGCATGAACATACTGTACGCGATATTTGGTCAAATCTGCCTGGCAAATATAATGATCAGGTGACCAGTCTGGAATATCTTTAGCAATCTCTTCGGTAATGACTTTTCTCACCGTTCCCATCGAGGTAAGATTTTTTAAGGAATAATATTTTCCACATACCAAGCATAGATAAGTTGCATTTTTTCTTTCATGATTATTCTCTTTATCGTGACGCCAGCTCAACAATAAATTTGCTCTAAATTATTATTTGTATGGGTAATTTTAGTAACAAGTATAAAAGTTAAGCTCTGTTATTCGTTTATAAGTCGTATAGATAAGCGAGCTTCTAGCCCACCTCTTCATAGACCGTCACATGTTCTTAAAGAAGAGGGTTGATCATAGATGTTATAATTTTACTTTCTTCAAATATCCTGTTTTTTCCGGGAGTGCTAATAAAATAGATAAGGTTGCTGGTCATTCCCATCCTTTTATTGCTAATTTAAAAGCTTAAAATAAAAATATTCATTAAGGTCATGTTATGGAAACAGTTATAATTCTTGTCATATTAGCGGTTATTACCGTACTACTGATTATTTTTTATAACAAGAAAAAATAATCGGCGCGCTTTTCTTTAAATTTACCAATTTTAGTCAATTCTTGTTATTTAATATATAAAATGCGCTGATTAGCCAAGCTTAGATTTTAAGCGTGCTCGTCTAGGCCCCACGTCATACTAATTGAATTTGATCCGTTCCGGTTGAATTTTCAGTTCATACATATAGCCAATATCACCATCGCATTCTTCTTTAGACAGTTGTTAAACCAGCATATATATATCTGACAATTTTCTAATTTATGAAACCAGTTATCTTTTGCTTTTATAAGGGACTAATCTGATTGCAACTCCGTTTTAGACCGACAAAACATGTGCTACACATCAGCACAACTGCTAAAGGCTTAACCCTAGAAAAAACTTCGTTTAATATACCAGCATATGCTTCCACTCCTCTTTTTAAACCCTATTTTGCACAAGGTTTAACATCAGGATTTATAGCACTGCGTTAAGTTTAACCTGTGGGTACTGGAATTGATGGTCATATTCAAATGCCGGATGTGACCAGATCTCATGCATTGGAATTTTGACATCTAAAGCCAACGGTAACTTTTTTGGATTAAACTGCATCTGACTTAAATCACTGCCCCAGGCAATCAGATCGATATCCAGGCTGATCTGATGTGAGGGACGCACTCGTCCTGAATCCGCTTCCATCTGTTTAAGCTGCTGAAGCATTTCTTCAACTGTCATTTCAACCTGTAATAGACATGCTGAATTCCAGTAATTCTCACCAATCCCGTCACGACACGGAATAATATAGATGGGAGAGAATTGCACTTCTCCCCAAGTGGAAATACGTTGTTGTGCAGCTTGAAAATGTTGCTGAGGATGACAATTACTCGCCAGTGCTAAGGCGAATATCGTTTCGGTGGCGTTCAAGACGTATCCCTACAGAATTGGCTTGCGCGATAATGGCAGGCTTACGAATAGTAATCTTAATCGATTCAATTGCTGTAAAGGTAGTAAAAAGTGCGTTTAGCACTAACTTTGCTGCATGTTCAATCAATTCTGGCTGTGCCTGCTGAATGACCTGTGCGGAAATTTCACAGATCTCGGCATAATTTAGTGTATCTGCCAAGGCATCAGAATTGGATGCCTGTTCCAAATCTGTCTGAATAACCAAGTCCAGCATTAAAGGCTGAATAATCTGACGTTCCCAGTCAAAACAGCCAATTACTGTTTCAACCTTCAAACCTTCAATGATAATTGCGTCCATATTTCTGCTCAGGAGTTTTAAAATCACTTCAATAATCTCCCTAAGTCCCTCTTTATGAAAAAGGGACTTCTACATCTCGAAGTATTTTTATGAGCGTGTAGCTCCTCCCTTTTTCAAAGGGAGGTTGGGAGGAATCCATCTTTTAGAATTAATGCTTCAACAATAAATTCGGGTCAATTGTCTGAATCATCTGTAAGCGCTGATCCGCATAAATATCAGTATATGGCGCAAGGATACGCATGAAACGGTCGAAATACAGCATTTGCTTGAACAGCAAGGCGAAGTCACGCGGGAAGCGAATGCCATGACGTTCACCAACGGCGACCATATCCATCATGACATCATTAAGGTCACTTGGATTGGAACTTAGCAATTCTTGTGGATCTGCCATAATTACACCACTAAATAAACGCTCAAGATCTGCGGCCAATACTTTCGTGTCAATGGCAACTGCAGTCATGCCCATTTTCAGCATGTTTTCTGCCATCAGATCATAATTGGTATTTTGCAGTGCATCCATAAAGGCCATACATGCTGTCCAGACTTCCGGATTCAGCTGACCGACAATACCAAAATCGATAAAACCAACACGGCCATCTTCGAGTAGCATCAGATTACCGGCATGCAAGTCTGCATGGAAACTTTCACACATCATCAGGCTGCCAAACCAGGTATTCATTGCAGTAATCAGCACCTGAGAAGGATCTTTAGCCACTTTCTTTACTACATCAAAATCGGTCAATGACACGCCATACAAACGCTGCATGGTCAGTACACGACGCGTGGAATACTGATGATAGACTTTTGGTGCTGTCGCTGCATGATTATTGGTGACATTCAGATAATTAACGAAGTCATCCAGATTTTTAGCTTCTTCAATAAAGTCAACTTCACGCACCATACGTGTTTTAATTTCTTCAACGATATCTGCCAAAGATGCAAATTTCACTTTTGGCACGGCTTTTTCAAGCAGCTTGGTTGCCCAATGTAGTACGTTCAGATCCGTATAAAGAATGGTTTCTACACCTGGCTTTTGTACCTTAATCACCACATCTTCGCCAGAAACCAGTTTGGCAGCATGTACTTGTGCAATAGATGCTGAAGCCAATGGCGTTTCCTCGATCGAGGCAAAGATTTCATCCAGATTACGGCCTTCAAACTCAGATGCCAGCACCTGCTGTACATAGCTAAATGGCAGGCTTGGAGTTTGATCTAGACAACCCTGAAATTCCTCGACAAATTCACGAGGAAATAAAGAGGGTGTAGAGGCAATAAACTGCCCTAATTTGATATATGTTGAACCTAAGGATTCAAAGGTTTCACGCATCAGTTTAGCATTACTTGGTTTTTCAGTCGCATACTTGATGCCTGCACGTGCAGCAATGACGGCGGTTTCACCGACACGTGCCACAGAACGCAAACCATCCAGGAAGATATTATTTTTCATAATGTCAGCGTAATTTCAAATTTTCTCGAGTGTAACAAATATTCAGGCTGATCTGTTCTATCTTGCCTGACAAATTGGACAATTCGCATCTTTCTCAAATTTGAGAATACGTTGCTGCATGCTCTGACCATCCCATAACAGCAGCTTTTGTCGCAATGGCATTTTTCCAAGTCCCAGATAAAGCAAAGCATGATGTGCTTGCAGACTTGCCATGACATTCGGTGTTGTCGCCAGCACACCGGAATCCGCACAGCGCATGGCTGTATCAGTTTGATCTTCTTGCGGGAAAAGGCAGTTATAGCAGGCAGAATCACCTTCCACCATAAACAGTTGGCCTTGTAGACCAATCGCAGATGAGCTGATCAATGCTACATCAAACTGTCGACAGATTTGATTCACCAGATAACGGGTTTCAAATTGATCACATCCATCCAAAACCAAATCCTGATGCTGAATCAGGTCTTGTGCATTATCGATAGATATTGCCTGATTATAATATTCAATTTGCACATGCGGATTAATCTGTTGTAAACGTTTCGCTAGCGTTTCTGCTTTATAAAAGCCGATATCTTGTGGGGTAAATGCGAGTTGACGCTGCAGATTACTGATCTCAATCGTGTCTGGATCAATCAGGATAATTTTTCCCACACCTGCACGGGCAAGTAACTCCGCGAGTGCGCAGCCAATTCCCCCACAGCCAATAATACAAATATCGGAAAATTTTAGTTTTTCCTGTGCTTCGATGTCCCAGCCTTCTAACAGGATTTGACGTGCATACAAATGCATTTCCACATCAGTGAGTTCGAATTCAATGTTTAAAGCGTCTACCACTATACCGTCCGTGTTCTTTAAAAGATGAATCTATAATTTCAATCCATCTTGTTGATTTAAAATGATGAATAACATTTAATAAAGCATTCAACAAAAATAAATTAGATAAAATGAAATTTAATTTTTCATTAGATGCCGCCTTGATCATTACTGCTTCAACTGCACTACTTTATCTTGTAGCTCAGGTATTTCTTGCAGGTTATATCAGTATATTTGGCGCCGACATTACTGTACTAAATCTTACCGTTCAAGATAAATTGTATTATGGCTTTTTAAAGAGTCTTGTTCATACACTGTATTTTACTTTGGCTTTATTTGTACTTTTTATTGCTATACCTTCCATTTTTAATAATTTTGGAGGCAATATATGGCTCCATAAAAAATTACAAAATTTAAGGGCAGCTATTCATAAGGATACAAAGCATAGACCGGTGATCCATAACAGCTCTTTTGAATTAGAAAATGAAAGACAATTTAATCGTAAGCTTTTTGCTTCTTACTTTATTCTGGTCTTATTGTTCGGCTCAGTAAAATATTTATCTTATATCGAAACTGAAGCAAAGCAACGTGCTCAAAATGATTTAATGAATTACTCACAAAAATTAAGAAAAGTTCAGCTTAAATCTCAAGAAAATCAGGAAGCCTATAAAATTCTCTGTGGTCAAAATCTTTGTGCCGTTCTTATGGTCAATGGAAAACAAAAAATCCCTGCACTATATTGACCCCAAAGATATCGCACTCTTCCTAAATTAGGTTTTATATAGGATCGATAGAATTCTTAATCCGGATCTCCTTTTCTGTTTATTTGCTTCAAAAATTCGGTTGATGCTCTCTTAAAGAATAAGTACTTAAACTAGCTAAAAGTCTCTTTTTGAAAAAAATAAAATCAGGTATTTATTTTGAAACAGTCAAAAATGTCCATTATTTGTAATTACAATGCAATCTCAAAATTAACTCATTAATTTAAATTACAATGAGGTTGCAGAATTTATCATTATTTTTAGGCCTTGCTTGCTCCGATTCTCTTGTTAGCTTCTATCTAAAAAATTTATCGGATAATTTTTACTGTGCTGTAACTAAAACCTGTTTAATGGTAATTCGTGTAGTGCTCTTCTCAATTTAAGTATGTAAATGTACGAGTTCAGTGAGAGTTACAGCATCCTGCTATAAATATGATTAAGCTGCTTAACGTTATCCAAATTTAACCTTTAACAAGAATATGGAGCAGCATATGACAGAACAATATTCAGAACACAATAACCGTGAAAAATTATGGGAACTCATTAAAGATGTGCGTTTCACTATGATCAGCCATCAGGCTGAAACTCAAGAAATTCACTCCCAGCCAATGACCATGCTTAATTCAGAAAAAATGCATGAAAGTCAGAATCTGTATTTCATCATGAAAGACACTAATGATATTGTCCAAGCAATTAATGCAGGTCGTCAGCATCTTGGTTTATCCTTTGCCAAACCATCAGATGATATCTATGTCTCTATAAGTGCTCATGGCGAAATCAGTACCGACCGTATCTTGATTGAAGAATTATGGAACCCTTGGGCAGAAAACTGGTTTGAAGGCAAGGATGATCCGAGTGTACGTGTGCTTATTGCCAAAGCAGTCAGCGCAGAGTACTGGAATGTGAAGGACAATAAAGTTACTCATCTACTAAAAGTCTTAAAAGGCAATATTACTGGCAAGCCTGAAGAGCCAGATACTGATCATGCAAAAGTACAATTATAAAAATTAAAGCGAATTTATTTATCATTTAGCCTCTTATCTAAGAGGCTAAATTTTTGCATGTTGAAAGTATATTTTTAGTTTAGTAGAAGCTCATTTCGAAAAAAGTTGAATTCTTTTTAATCCATTACACTTATTTTAGGATCAGCATTAAACGGTAACTTAAGGAATTAATGTAGCTTAGGCTATTTTGCTGCCATCCGGATTGCTCCATCTAAACGAATGACTTCACCATTGAGATAGGTATTTTCAAGAATATGCCCGACTAATTTTGCATACTCAGATGGCTTAGCTAAACGTGGAGGAAATGGTACCATCTGCCCAAGAGAATCCTGTACATTCTGCGGCAAACCTTTTAGCATCGGCGTTTCCATAATTCCCGGAGCAATCGTCATGACACGAATCGCATTTTTAGCGAGTTCACGTGCCAGTGGTAAAGTCATGGCAACTACTGCCCCTTTAGATGCGGAATAAGCAGCCTGTCCAATCTGTCCATCGAATGCAGCTACAGAGGCGGTATTGATGATAACACCACGTTCCTCTTCGCCCTGTTTTAACTCATATTTCGAAATTAGCTCAGCAGCATAGCGCAGCATATTAAAGGTACCCGTGACATTGATATTCAGCACACGCTGGAACATCGCCAAGTCATGCAATCCATCACGACCAAGTACTTTAGCAGACGGCGCAATACCTGCACAGTTTACCAATCCATTGAGTTGTCCATGCGTCTGTTCTAATGTCTTAAAAAATTCACTGGCAGCTGTTTCATCAGTCACATCTAATTGCTGGAATTGCGCCTGTTCCCCAAGTTCTTGTGCGAGACTCTGCCCAAGTTCAAGATTCATATCGACCAGTACGACTTGAGCGCCCTTCTCCACCAGATAGCGTGATGTTTCGGCACCGAGTCCTGAAGCTCCGCCCGTCACTACAAAGACTTTATTTTGAATATCCATAGCTCATCCATGTCATTTTGAATTTTTACTAGACTAATCTTTGCCCAAATAGGAAGCAAATCAAACTATGACCACAGCAGTTTAATTATCAATTAAAAATATTTTATTAGACTTAAAAACGATTAATATCAGCTTTTTATATTTAAGTTTTTAATTTTACAGAACATCTGGTTTTCAAGCTTTATCACCAAATAAAATGAGACTCTACGGTCATCCCAATATCTTTGTATTTATCGTTAATTTAGATTATTTTTCACACAATTTGATGCATCTATTTAGTTGCTCATTCCTCTCCCTACTTAAGGTACTCTTATGTTAAACATGACTGATGTTCTTGGCCAAAACCTGGTTCAAAACTTCTCTAATGCTTTATTTCATTCTGCGGACCTTCTTTCTGAACAGCTCAATCAAGGGATTTTGAACGCATCTGATTCAGCTTTGAAAGATGCAGTGGTGACTTTCCTCAATCGTATCGATGTTCTTGACGCGGCGGCGGCACTTGAAATCTCTGCTGAACGTATTGAAAGCCTGAAGCAAGGGATTGCATTGAAAGATGAACAGTTCATTGCAGATACATTAAAAGTGGTAACCCTATGTCTGGCAATGGAAACCAATACACTAGATCAGGTCGAAGTTTCTGACTGTCTACAAGATTATCCAATGTAAAAATATAAATAAAAAAGCGACCTTAAGGGTCGCTTTTTTATAGAGGTTTATCCTGTGCAGAATCAATGCAATGAGATTTAAAAATATTTGCTTATCAAATCCAGCCATAATCTTGTAGAAATTTCAGCTAAGTCTAAAAAAGTCACCTTCATTACAATTAAATTAATTATAAACAATAGCTTATTAAAATTTACACCTTTATATTTTATTTGTTGATTTGATTATCTGTTTTTCTTTTTTGTCTGTTTATTCATTTACCGCTATTTATGTCGAAAATTTCCTAAATAAATTAGAGCTCCTCATGAAAAAAACTTTAGCAACAACAAAATTAGGCTTAATTACTATTTCTATCTCTCTAGTGAGCGGGTTGACAGCAGCAGCAATTCCAAGCGAATTAAAACTGGATTACGCTTATTATGCACCTACCAGCTTGGTGGTTAAGGAGCAAAAACTACTGGAAAAAGCATTGCCTAAAACCAAAATTAAATGGGTATTTAGCCAAGGCAGTAATCGCTCGCTTGAATATCTGAACAGTGGTAGTACAGATTTTGCTTCAACCGCAGGTTTGGCGGCAGTACTTAGCCGTGCCAATGGTAGCCCAATCAAAACGGTTTATGTTCAAAGCCAGCCTGAATGGACTGCGTTGGTCGTTAACAAAGATTCCAATATCAAATCTCTCAAGGATTTAAAAGGCAAGAAAATTGCTGCCACCAAAGGCACCGATCCATTTCTGTTTACGCTACAGGCTTTAGATACCGTCGGCTTGGGTAAACGTGATGTTGAGCTAGTACACCTGCAACACCCAGATGGAAAAATAGCTTTAGAGCGTAAACAGGTCGATGCTTGGGCGGGTCTTGATCCGTTGATGGCTTCTGCGCAGGTGCAGTCGGGTGCGAAATTGCTGTATCGCAATATCGGCTTTAACTCATATAGTGTACTCAGTATTAAAGAAAACTTCGCCAAGCAAAGTCCTGAAGCCGTTGATGCAGTCATTAAAGTCTATGAACAGGCGCGTAAATGGGCCAAAGCCAATCCGGATAAGCTGGCCGAACTGTTAGCCCGTGAAGCCAAACTACCAATTGAAGTGGCGAAATTACAGCTGAGCCGTACCAATCTGGATCAAAACATTCCAACAGCAAAACATATTGCTGCATTACAAAAAGCAGGTTCTATTCTGACTGAAGAAGATTTGGTACGTAAAGGCACCAATGTCAATCAGGTCGTAACTCAGCTCTTTGATAGCAAATATGCGCAAAAGGTTGTTAAGAAGTAATGTCTGCACCAAACACTATCTCCGAACAACTTGTGAAGGAAGATCAACCTAAATCTGTTGCCCTTCCCCGTGGTATTCGTCTGTTGAAAGGGATCACCATTCCGGTGATCCTGATCTTGTCATGTGAAATTCTGGTTCGCAATGGTGTAATTGAGCCTTATTTACTGCCTGCACCCAGCAGTTTATGGCAGTCTCTGACCGAACTGGCTGAAGGTGATCTATGGCAGCATCTCTGGGCAAGTAGCTGGCGTGTCTTTTTAGGCTTTGGCATTGGGAGTGGCTTGGGCTTAGTTTTTGCGATCTTAGTCGGGTTAAATCGTCATGCCGAAGACTTCCTGGAACCAACATTTTCTGCAATCAAATCTATTCCGAGTTTGGCCTGGATTCCACTTTTGTTACTATGGTTAGGCATTGATGAAGGTTCCAAGATTACCTTGATTGCAATTGGTGCCTTCTTCCCTACTTATACCAATACCGTTGCTGCAATTCAGGGTGTGGATCGTAAGCTGATTGAAGTGGCCAGAGTCTACCGGCTGAAATATTGGCAACAGATTCAGCAGATTGTGTTACCTGCGGCATCACCGGGAATTCTCACAGGTTTAAGAAACAGCTTAAGCTTGTCCTGGATGTTTATGATTGCAGCAGAACTGATTGCAGCAACTCAAGGGATTGGCTATTTACTCAGTGATGGCCGGGAGACCTCTCGACCGGATATTGTAATTATTGCCATTATTCTACTGGCAGTGTTGAGTAAGATTACTGACAGTATTATGAAGTTGTTTGAACATCGTCTGCTGCGCTGGCGCGATGTCATCAAAAAATCCTAAAAATAAAAAAGCGACCTTGAAGGTCGCTTTTTTATTAAAAACAAGATTTGGGAAATCAATGAGGCCACTGAGCTAAGGTCACTCGGTCATTACCACCATAATCTTTAACAGTACGCACCTGTTTATAACCCGCCTGTTTAAATAGATGACGCACTGCATCCCCCTGATCATAACCATGCTCAAGTACTACCCAACCATTTACAGTCAGGTGTTTTTTGCCTTGAGCGATGATCTGTTCTAAATCAGCCAAACCTTTATTGTCTGCTACTAAAGCACGTTCTGGCTCAGTCACCAGATCATGCATATGCTCATCGGCTGCATCAATATACGGTGGATTGGAAACAATCACATCAAAGAACTGACGCCCCAATGGTTTGAACCATGAACCCAATACGAACTGTACCCGCAACAAGTCATGCTGTTCAGCATTGAACTTGGCCACCTCTAGAGTCGGTTCATAAATATCAGTTGCAGTAACTGACCACGCTGGACGTTCCGAAGCCAAGGATAAGGCAATCGCACCAGTACCTGTCCCCAGATCTACCACACGAGCATCTTCAGGCAAGTCCAGCTTAAGTACAGTTTCAACCAATACTTCTGTATCGGGACGTGGCACCAAAGTGTCTTTGGTGACTTTCAGATCCAGTGTCCAGAACGGTTGTGAACCAGTGACATAAGCCAAAGGCTCGCCAGCAGCAATACGCGCCAGAGCATCAACATAAGCCTGTTCCTGTTCAGGCGTCAGTTCCTGATTCTTTTTCATCACCAGATCAAAAGAATCAATCTTGGTAATGTGTTCCAGCAACCAGGCATTTTCCTGACGTTCATAGCTCTCTGGTTCACCACGCAAAGCCAGTGCTTGTAAAATATTCATTATCCACCATTCTGCTGTGCGAGCATGGCAAGCTGATCCGCCTGATATTCACGATGCAGACTATCCAGCAATTCAGTCAAATCACCTTCCATCACGGCATCCAGCTTGTATAAAGTCAAGTTAATACGGTGATCGGTCATACGGCCTTGTGGATAGTTATAAGTCCGGATACGTTCTGAACGGTCACCCGAACCCACCAGGTCACGACGCATTTCAGAAGTTGCCGCATCTGCAGCTGCACGTTTGGCATTTTCCAGACGTGACACCAGAAGCGCCATCGCTTTAGCCTTGTTCTTATGCTGTGAACGCTCATCCTGACATTCCACCACAGTCCCCGTTGGAATGTGGGTAATACGTACCGCAGAGTCGGTTTTGTTAATGTGCTGACCACCGGCACCTGATGCACGATAGGTATCAATACGCAAATCCGAGGGGTTAATGTCAACTGAAGTATCCACATCAACCTCAGGAAGAATCGCGACTGTACATGCTGAAGTATGTACACGACCCTGGGATTCTGTTGCTGGGACACGTTGTACACGATGTGCACCACTTTCGAATTTCAGACGACCATAGACGCCTTCACCATTGACCAGGCAGATCACTTCTTTATAACCGCCGTGTTCACCTTCATTTTCAGACAGGATTTCGATACGCCAGCCCTGACTCTCTGCATATTTACTATACATACGGAACAAGTCACCCGAGAAGATCGCTGCTTCGTCACCACCGGTTCCGGCACGGATTTCCAGATAAGCCGAGTTCGCATCATTCGGATCTTTCGGAATCATCAAAATGTTCAGATCTGCTTCCAGCTGTTCGATCAGGGTTTTATTTTCCTTGATCTCTTCCTGAGCCATTTCTTTAAAGTCAGGATCGCTCAGCATGGCTTGAGCAGTCTCAATATCTTCTTCAGCCTGTTTATACTTGGTCCATACTTCAGTAATTTCGGTCAGATCATTGTGCTCGCGGGAAAGCTGGCGAAAGCGTTTATTATCTGAAATGACTTCGGCATCTGCCAATAAGGCAGTGAGTTCTTCGTGACGGTCGGAGAGCTGGTCTAATCGTAAACGTAACGATTCTTTCATTTTTTAAAGTATCTCAAACAAAGGCTATAGCTAAATAAAGGTCTTAGCACAGCGAAATCAAAAATTGCGCCTAGTTTAACGATTCTCAGGCATAAAGAACATCTTTATTCAGTACAAGCTTTCTGCGGCTAAAGCATCCAGATAAGCAACTCTCTTAAGATCCAAATTAAGACTAACGCCTCCTTTTTAATCAATTTAATCCGCATTCTTTACTTATTTTACAAACTCGCAAATAAAGCATCTAAATATGGAGATCTTTCTTCACAATGTAATGACGATTTTTTGTTACATTTTCTGCCATCGAAACACAATATAATCCGATCACGGATATGGAGTTCCAGCATGAAACTGAGCGCAGTTTTATTAAGTACCGCTTTAGCCGCAGGGTCAATGATGACCGTTAATGCTCATGCCGACAGCACTGCTCGTGTTGCTGCTGCAAGTGCATTAGGTAGTGTGGCTGGTACAGCTTTGGGTAAAAACATGGGGGGCAACACAGGTGCAACAATTGGTGCAGCACTTGGCGGTGCTGGTGGTGCAGCTGTAGCAAGTAACAAGAAGAACCGTACTGAGTCTGCCATTGGTGGCGCTTTAGGTGGCGGTGCAGGTTATAGCGTAGGTAAAAGCATGGGTGGCTCTAACGGTGGTTACATCGGTTCTGCGTTAGGGGCAGCAGGTGGTGCAGCTTTAGGCAATAAAATTGCCAAAGACAAAACAGCAGACCGTCGAGCTGAAAAACGTGCGAAACATTGGAAAAAACGTTACCGTTAATTCAGTACTTATAGTCTCTCAATCGCATCTTACATTTGACGTAAAAAGCACCTTCGGGTGCTTTTTTAATTGTTTCTAAATGAGTCTAACTAATTGTAATACTTGAAAAATATTGTTTAGTAATTATGAATAAATTAAGGAGAGAAAAAACACATTTCGTCTACAGACTCTCCATGCTATTTCGCTCTTGCTAGATTAAATTTAACTCATAGACAAATACAGCCATATATATAAAAGGTGTACTCATGAACTACAAATCTCTAATGATCGCGGTTGTTGCTACCTCAGCTATGGGCATGGGTATGACAGCAGCGAATGCGGGTAATACAACGAATACTGCTCTTGCTTCTGCACTTGGTGGCGTAGTTGGTGCTGCAGTAGGTAATAGAGTTGGTGGCACAACTGGTGCAACAATCGGTTCTGCAATCGGTGGTGGTGCAGGTGCAGCCATTTCAGCGAATAAACGTGACCGCAACGGTGCCATTATCGGTGGCGCACTGGGTGGCGGTGCAGGTTATGCCGTAGGTAAAAATATGGGTGGTAACAATGGTGGCCTGATTGGCGCAGCATTGGGTTCTGCGGGTGGTTCTGCACTTGGCAAGAAAGTAAGTGAAGACCGTCGTTATGATGACCGCTATGACCGCCGTTATAATTCCTCACGTAATTACCGTTATAACGACTATCGCTATAACAACCGTGGCCGTCGTTAAGCGTTCAATACAAAGCTTAATCTCTTTTACAACCTTCCCTCTTTTGAGCATCTTCGGATGCTTATTTTTTTGCCTATACATTTCGTTTACACTTATATCGTTTTTTTTCGATATACAAATCCGGTTGAACATCGTATGCTCTTAGTCATGTCAAATAAAGAGTAATATTATGCGTACGCTTAACGATACTCAGTTCTCCATTCTTGAACTGGTTCCTGTTCGTGACGATAAAACCATTCAATTCTCCCTGCAACATGCTCTGGAACTGGCACAAACCGCAGAAAAGCTGGGTTACCGCCGCATGTGGTTAGCTGAGCATCATAATATGGATGGTATTGCCAGTTCAGCAACCGCTGTCCTGCTTGGCTATTTACTGGCAAATACTAAAACCTTAACTTTAGGCTCAGGTGGCATTATGTTGCCGAATCATGCACCTTTAGTCGTAGCTGAGCAGTTTGGTACTTTAGCGACTTTATATCCTGAGCGTGTTGAACTTGGTCTGGGACGTGCACCCGGCACCGATCAGATGACCATGCGTGCTTTGCGTCGCGGTCGTCAGGAAACTGAAGATCAGTTCCCTCAAGATGTACTAGAAATTTTGCAGTACTTTAAAGATCCGATTCCGGGCCAACGCATTGTAGCTACTCCGGGTCAAAGTACTCATGTTCCGGTTTGGCTGCTTGGTTCTAGCCTGTTTAGTGCTCAGTTGGCAGCGAAACTTGGCCTGCCGTATTCCTTTGCTTCGCATTTTGCCCCACGTATGCTGGGCCAGGCTATTCAGTTATATCGTGAAAACTTTGAACCGTCTGAATACCTGGATCGTCCTTATGTTTCTATGGGCGTACCGACCTGTGTCGCAGATACGGATGAAGAAGCTCAATATCTGGCAACCAGCGCCTACCAGCGTGTACTTTCCCTGATTCGTGGCCAAAGCCTGAAACTGAAAGCACCTATTGATTCAATGGAAGGACTCTGGTCACCACCTGAAAAAATGTCCGTTGATAATTTCTTTGCCATGGCTCAGGTCGGTTCCAAGGAAACAGTCAAGGCAGGACTGGAAGCACTTTTAGCCAAATATGATGTAGATGAGTTTATTTTTACTTGTGACATCTATGACACTGACAAACGTCTATATAATTTCGATTTGTTAATGCAGGCTAAGCAGGGCTTATAAAATTTCCCTTTCATAAATGTCTTTTAATAAACCGCTGATAGTCAGCGGTTTGTTTTTTTAGGAGGTAATCCATTGATTTATTAAATTCAATCTGCATTCAAATAAAAAACTAACAATTATACGTGCAGGATAAAAACATCAATCATTATATTAACAAACCGACTGCAACCTTTGTTGCAGCAAGTTGGACACTTTAATTATTGGTGCTATTACTTACGGTATTAAACTGTATGAACACAACTTTTAAAAAGCTCAAGAAAAATTACGTCAATATAATTCCGAAAATCCATAACTGAAGTGGATTTTAAAATGTCGAATTATTGATGACTCGAGATTCCATGAAAGTGACTTTACGCCCCTGCCGATATTGTCTATATCTATCACAACAGAATAAAAATTAAATAATTACAGGATATCAATATGGGCGTTAAGCAGGATACAGGTGCCGGTATTTTTCAAAACAACCCTGAACACTTTAAAAGCTTTAATGGGACTAAAGTCGACTCTGCCGCCCTTAAGGATATGGATTTTCAGGATCTAAATGTGGCAGTAATTGGGCTTGACCAGTTTAGTGTGAGTCATCTTGACCGTATTTGCCAGCAAGCGGCATCTGTTAAAGTCTTTCAGATTGAACCGCAATTTGTGATGCCGAGTACCAGCCGCACGCTTCAACGCGTATTGAATCATCCGCTAATCAGCAAAAATAAAAATCTCATTAGTAACCGGATTAAAGGGTTATTGTCTTTACGCTTTTTAGAACAGCAGGTCAAAAATCCCTGGTTAAGACGCCAGCTCATGCCTAATCTGGCAGCCTCTAATCGTCATTACTTTAAGTCAGATAGCTTCTATATCGCCCTGCAACGTGAAAACTGCCAGCTTATTACTTGGCCAATTTTGAAAATTTCTGATCATGCAATTCATTGCATACATGGTGAAAATTATCCGGTTGAGGTCATTATTCAAACCTTTAAATAAAAATCTATTTATTTTTTTCTGATATATATTCCATAAAAAATACTAAAAAAGAATAAAGGCCTAAATTTTATTGATCGCTTTTTATACAATTTTAGCATCAAAATACGTTTATATTTTTCTATGAGGTATTTCGTAGCGAAATAGTACCGACTGATATCAACTATCTTATCATCGTTAATTCCTATCATTAATTATTTTAATATATAAATTTTGATAACCAATGGAGTCAAAAACCAGCTTTGACTCCATGAACTAGGACCTTATCCAATACGACGTTTTAAACCAGTCATTTGCAGTACACGTGTCGAGATTTCTTCAATCGACATCTCGGACACATTCAGATATTTAATACCCTCTGAAATGTAAATTCCTTCAATCGCACGCAGTTCCATCTGGCACTGACTAAAGCTGGCATAACGGCTATTTGCCTTACGTTCAGTACGGATTGCCACAAGGCGATCGGCATCAATCATCAGACCGAAAAGCTTGTTTTTATGCGGGCGCAGCACAGCTGGCAGACGGTTATCATCCAGATCTTCTTCAGTCAGTGGGTAGTTTGCAACACGAATTCCAAACTGTAGAGAAAGATAAATCGAAGTCGGTGTTTTACCAGAACGTGATACCCCAATCAGGATCAGATCGGCCTTGTCATAATGACGAGTACGCGCGCCATCATCATTATCCAGAGCAAAATGTACAGCATCAATACGCGCTTTATAGGAAGCAGAGTCGGTTACCGCATGAGTTTGTCCTACCAGCGTCGTTGGATCTGTACCTAGCTCTTCGGATAGTTTACTAATAAGCCCTTCAAATACATCAAGATTTACTGCATTAGCCGTATTAATAATATCACGCACATATGGGTCCACCAAAGTATCAAAAACCAGTGGTTTCTGTCCTTCCTCGTGGGCACGTGCATTGATCTCGGCTACGACATTGGTAGCAGCTTCTTCGGAGCTTATATAGGGAATGATATGTATATCAAAATCGACATGAGGGAACTGTGCCAAAAGTGAGTGTCCCAGCGTCTCTGCGGTGATCGCAGTACCATCAGAAATGAAGAAAACACTACGCTTTATCTGTTTACCTTCCGACATTAAAATTCTCCTCAAACATTTGTCTTCGTACTATATAATCTTTATAGTAAACCGATCTTACATGACTGTCGCTTAGTAAAATCATCCACCTAGGTGATTTACTATACTCTCATGCCAAGATAATGATTAATACTGCAAAAGTGGAGTAACAACTTTGGAAGCGCGCGTAATTGGTCTGGAAAAATTAGGGAAACACGATGTTGAGCTTGTTGGTGGGAAAAACTCATCTTTGGGCGAAATGATCAGCCACCTAGCAAACGCTGGCGTATCTGTACCAGGTGGTTTTGCAACAACTGCTGGTGCATATCGTGAATTTCTCGAGCAAAGCGGCCTAAACGCTAAAATCAATGCAGAGCTTGCCAGCCTAAACGTTGATGACGTAAACGCTCTTGCTGAAACTGGCGCTAAAATTCGCCAATGGATTGTAGAGACTCCGCTTACTGCAGCATTAGAACAAGAAGTTCGTGCAGCATTTGACGCACTTTCTAACGGCAACCCTGACATCGCGGTTGCCGTTCGTTCATCTGCAACTGCAGAAGACTTACCAGACGCGTCTTTTGCTGGTCAGCAAGAAACTTTCTTGAACATCCGTGGCATCGACAATGTATTGATCGCGATCAAAGAAGTTTTCGCATCTTTATACAATGACCGCGCAATCTCTTACCGTGTACACCAAAACTTTGCCCATGACGTGGTTGCCCTTTCTGCTGGCGTACAACGTATGGTTCGCTCTGAAACTGGCGCAGCTGGTGTAATGTTCACACTGGATACTGAATCAGGCTTCCGTGATGCAGTATTCATCACCGCTTCTTACGGTCTGGGTGAAATGGTTGTACAGGGCGCAGTTAACCCTGACGAATTCTATATCTCTAAACCACTTCTAAATGCTGGTAAGCACGCGATCCTGCGTCGCAATCTTGGTTCTAAACACCAGAAAATGATTTATGGTGAAGAAGGCGCTGCTGGTAAATCAGTAGTTGTGGTAGATGTTGAAAAAGCTGAACGTCAACAGTTCGCTTTAAATGACCAGGAACTTCAAGAACTAGCTAAACAAGCACTGATCATTGAAAAACACTACGGTGCGCCAATGGACATCGAGTGGGCAAAAGACGGTGATGACGGCAAACTGTACATCGTTCAGGCGCGTCCTGAAACTGTAAAAAGCCGTGAAAACGTTGGTACGATGGAACGTTACCTGTTGAAACAGAAAGGTACGGTAGTATGTGAAGGCCGTTCAATCGGTCAACGTATCGGTTCTGGTAAAGTCCGCATCGTAACGTCGATCAAAGAAATGGATAAAGTACAAGACGGTGACGTACTTGTATCTGACATGACTGACCCGGACTGGGAACCGGTGATGAAACGTGCTGCTGCAATTGTGACCAATCGTGGTGGTCGTACTTGTCACGCTGCAATCATTGCACGTGAACTGGGTGTTCCAGCAATCGTTGGTTGTGGTAATGCAACTGAAGTACTGGTAGACGGTCAGGAAGTGACTGTATCTTGTGCTGAAGGTGATACTGGTTTTATCTACGAAGGCGCGCTTGATTTTGAAGTTCAAACGAACTCGATCGAATCTATGCCTGAACTTCCATTCAAAGTCATGATGAACGTAGGTAACCCGGATCGTGCATTTGACTTCGCACAAATTCCGAACGAAGGTATTGGTCTTGCTCGTCTTGAGTTCATCATTAACCGCATGATCGGTGTACATCCTAAAGCATTGCTGAACATTGACAGTCTGCCTCGTGAAACGCGTGCTGCTGTGATGGCGCGTACTGCGGGTTATGCATCTCCAATCGAGTTCTATGTGGAAAAACTGGTTGAAGGTATTTCTACCCTTGCTGCTGCATTCGCTGACAAGCCAGTGATCGTACGTATGTCTGACTTCAAGTCAAACGAATATGCGAACCTGATTGGTGGCAAGTTGTATGAACCAGAAGAAGAAAACCCGATGCTGGGCTTCCGTGGTGCAAGCCGCTACGTTTCTGACAACTTCCGTGACTGCTTCGAACTTGAATGCCGTGCACTGAAAAAAGTTCGTGACGAAATGGGTTTGACCAACGTACAAATTATGATTCCTTTCGTACGTACTGTAAACGAAGCGAAACGTGTCATTGAGCTACTGGCATTAAATGGCCTAAAACGTGGTGAAAATGGTCTAAAAGTTATCATGATGTGTGAATTGCCAACTAACGCGCTGTTAGCTGATCAGTTCCTTGAACACTTCGATGGCTTCTCTATCGGTTCTAACGACTTGACTCAGTTAACACTAGGTCTAGACCGTGATTCTGGTATCGTATCTCACCTGTTCGATGAACGTGACGCTGCTGTAAAAGTCCTTCTTTCTATGGCGATCCAGGCTTGCCGTAAAGCAGGTAAATATGTAGGTATCTGTGGTCAAGGTCCTTCAGATCACCCAGATCTTGCAAAATGGTTAATGGAACAAGGTATTGAATCTGTATCTCTAAACCCGGACTCAGTATTGGATACCTGGTTCTTCCTTGCTGATCAAGAAGCTAAATAAGCTGAAATTCAGTAAATAAAAAAGACCCTCAAATGAGGGTCTTTTTTATTTCAGTAATAAATTTTACATGAATTTAAGATATTAGATTTAACTAATCATCCCTTTGATATTTATCAGCAGAAAATTCTTCGTCATTACATTAAAATTACAGTTTTTAAACCATCAATCTTGGATACTTTATTTTTTGTAGATGGCTAAAAATTTGGATTTTTTTAGTTTCCTAAATCAAATTCGTTTTCTTTTGTGTTGTTTTGGTTGTACTTCACCTAAAAATGTCCGACATATGCGCATGTTTAGCTTAAGATTTTGTTTGTGTTATGGCTATAATTCAATAAAATCGAAGCTAAACCTTTTCAACGTACATTTTGAGATTCAGTCTTTATGCAGATTTACCTGGCACGAAATAATCAACAAGCTGGACCATATACGCTTGAACAGCTAAATCAGATGCTTGCAAGCCAGCAAGTATTATTGACTGATTTGGCCTGGCACCAAGGCATGACCGAATGGAAAGCTTTGGGTGAGCTCACGCAGGGTAAATTCGTTTATGAACCTGAAGGTTATATTCCACCTGCACCAGTTGCCGAGCCAGCAGCACCATTTGAGCAGCCTGCAGCACAAACCAATACTTATGCACGTCCTGCACCAAAAGCGAATACATCTGAACTGGCGAGTATTCCTGCACGTATTTTTGCCAAGTTCGTCGACCTGCTGCTCTGGATTCCAGCAACTTTCATTTTGACTGCCTTCTTCACAGCTGAAGAAAAACTGCGTTTTACCCAGCTAAATGAGCAGATCATGACGCAGGCTATGGGTGGCAGTGCAGATCAGAACCGCGTGCTGGAATTGCAGTCTCAAATGCTGGATATGTTCTCTACTCAGGCTTGGACAGCAGCAGGTTTATATCTGCTGATCATGCTGGTTATCCAAGGTTACCTGATTGCAAAATCTGGTCAAAGCATTGGTAAAAAACTGACTAAAATTAAGATTGTAGATGCTGAAACTGGTACTCAAACCTCACTCATGCGTGCCTTTACTTTGCGCAGTATCGTGTTCATTTTGCCTACAATTTATTTTATTCCATTGTTTTCGCTTGTGGATTGGATTTTCGGTTTGGGCAAAAACCGTCAGACTTTGCACGATAAACTGGCGAAAACCAAGGTGATCAAGCAATAAAATTAAGTTCTCTTTAAAGGGATGCTCTGCATCCCTTTTTTCGCTCATAACTTTGAAATTAAAATAAAATTACTATAAATATTCGACAATCCCGAGCAGTAAAATCGGTTTTTATTACAGTCATTTAAAGCCTCTTTATATATAGCTTAGTTTGTTGTAATCAGGCATAATGCCCTACAACGTAGCGGTGTCTCATGATTAGGAAGATTTTTTGTTAACAAATGAATCTTTTTAATCATGCGACACTTTAATCGCTATCCCATATTAATTTAGGGAATGGGACTCTTCACCGAGGTTGTAAAATGAGACAAACGATTTTAGCTGTATTGTCTTTATCTGCGATGTCCGCACTTTTAACAGGGTGTGGTGGTGATTTAGTACTTCTGAACTCTAAAGGTCCAGTTGCAGCAGGCCAAAGTAGCCTGATGATGACTGCGATTTACTTAATGCTTCTGGTGGTTATTCCATCAGCAATCATGGCATTATGGTTCGGTTGGAAATATCGCGCATCGAATAAAGACGCAGACTATAAACCTACTTGGGCACACTCTACTGCAATTGAAATTGTAGTTTGGGGTATCCCAGTTATTATTATTGCTATTCTTGCCTGGTTAACTTGGTGGGGTTCCCACAAGTACGACCCGTACCGTCCGCTTGAGGCTGACAAGGCACCATTGACCGTTCAAGTTATTGCTGAACAGTTCAAATGGGTCTTCATCTACCCAGAGCAAGGCATTGCGACTGTTAACGAAATCCGCTTCCCTGAGAAAACTCCGGTTAGCCTTCGTATCACTTCTAACTTCACGATGAACTCATTCTTCATCCCTGCGTTAGGTGGTCAGATCTATGCAATGGCGGGTATGCAAACTCACCTGAACCTGTTGGCAGATGAAACTAGCCCAGCTGAAGGCTACCGCGGTTTCTCTTCTAACTATTCTGGTTATGGCTTCTCACAAATGCGCTTTCGCGCTCACTCTGTGACTGATGCTCAGTTTGCTGAATGGGTTTCTGCTGTTCAAGCAGGTAACGGTACTTCAGTAAATCCAGAAGCTGTTCAGAAATCTGTATTAGACCAGGCTGAATTCGCATCTCTGCGTGACGGCAACCGTGGTAAACACCAGATTGAAGCGCTGATCGCAAAAGCAAATACTCCTGAAGAGAAGGCTGCTGCTGAAGCTATGAAGCCTTACCCAACTAAGCCACATCCAGTGACTTATTACTCTTCTGTAGAGCAAGGTTTGTTTGAATCTGTGATTAATCACTACATGAGCAACTACCATGGTGCTGACCACTCAGCTCCTGCTGCAGAGCACGGTGTTGCGCACGAAGAAGCTGCTGCTTCTGAAGCACATGTAGCTGATGCACATGCGACTGCTTCTCAAGGGGAATAAGACATGAACTTATTAGGTAAGTTAGGTCCAGATGCAATTCCTTACGATCCAATCGTATTGGTTACTGTTGCAATGATGATCTTAGGCGGTATCGCAGTTGTTGCTGGTATCACCTACTTCAAAAAATGGGGCTACCTGTGGAACGAATGGTTCACATCTGTAGACCATAAAAAAATCGGTATCATGTATATCTTCGTGTCGATTATCATGCTTGTGCGTGGTTTCGCCGATGCGATCATGATGCGTCTTCAGCAGTTCCTTGCAAAAGGTGGTGGTGAAGGTTACTTGCACCCAGAACACTATGACCAGATCTTTACCGCGCACGGCGTGATCATGATCTTCTTCGTAGCAATGGGTCTTGTAGTTGGCTTAATGAACGTAGCTGTACCGCTTCAAATCGGTGCACGTGACGTTGCCTTCCCATTATTAAACTCTCTAAGCTTCTGGCTGTTTGCTGGTGCTGCGGGTCTGATGATGGTGTCTCTGGCTCTTGGTGAGTTCGCTGCAACTGGTTGGATGGCATACCCTCCACTATCAGGCATTGAATATTCTCCAGGTGTTGGTGTTGACTACTATATCTGGGCACTTCAGGTTTCAGGTCTAGGTACGCTTCTTACTGGTGTTAACTTCTTTGTTACTATCATCAAAATGCGTGCGCCTGGCATGAAGATGATGGATATGCCGATTTTCACTTGGACTTCGCTTGTAACAGTTGTGTTAATCGTTGCAACCTTCCCTGTGTTAACTGCAACACTTGCAATGCTGTCTCTTGACCGTTACTTCGGTTTCCACTTCTTCACAAATGACATGGGTGGTAGCCCAATGTTGTACGTGAACTTGATTTGGACTTGGGGTCACCCAGAAGTTTATATCTTGGTATTACCAGCATTTGGTATTTACTCAGAAGTAACTTCAGTGTTCTCACGCAAAGCATTGTTCGGCTACAAATCTATGGTGTACGCAACTGTAGCAATTGGTGTTCTTTCACTGGTTGTTTGGGTTCACCACTTCTTTACCATGGGTGCTGGTGCCAACGTTAACGCGTTCTTCGGTATCATGACCATGATTATTGCGATCCCGACTGGTGTAAAAATCTTCTCTTGGTTGTTCACCATGTACAAGGGCCGCATCACTTACACTACTCCAATGCTATGGACACTTGGCTTCCTTGTGACTTTCGGTATCGGTGGTTTAACAGGTGTATTGATGGCAGTTCCACCAGCGGACTTCCTGGTACATAACTCTTTATTCCTGATCGCTCACTTCCATAACGTAATTATTGGCGGTGTAGTATTCGCAATGTTCGCAGGTATCATTTACTACTGGCCAAAAATGTTTGGTTGGAAGCTAAATGAAACTTGGGGTAAAGCAGCGTTCTGGTTCTGGTTCTTCGGTTTCTACTTTGCATTCATGCCACTTTATATCCTTGGTTTCATGGGTATGACTCGTCGTCTGAATACATTTGACAACCCAGAATGGGACCCATATGTAAATATCGCGATGTTCGGTGCGATTCTTATTGCACTAGGTATTGCCTGCTTCGTTATGCAGATCGTTGTTGGTTTCTTGCAACGCGAACAAAATATGGACTATACAGGCGATATCTGGGATGGTCGTACACTTGAGTGGGCTACTTCGTCTCCATCTCCATTCTATAACTTTGCTTACCTTCCAAAGATCAATGGTATTGATACTTTCTGGACTGACAAAGAGAATGGCGTTGCATACGCAAAACCAACCAAGTACGAAGACATCCATATGCCGACTAACCGTGCTGCTGGTTTCGTTATCGCCATGTTCATCACTGTTATGGGCTTCGCGTTAATCTGGCACATCTGGTGGTTAGTAGTTGTTACTTTCGTTGCATCTATCATCAGCTTCATCGTTTCTTCTTTCACCAAGAAAGTGGATTACTATGTCCCAGCTGCTGAAGTTGAGCGTATCGAAAGTGAACGCTATGCGATCCTTGAAAAACACTTGAAGAAGGACTAAGACCATGGCTGAAGTACTTCATCACGACAACCACGGACACGATGAGCATCATCATCACGATGATACTGACATCACTGTCTTTGGTTTCTGGACTTACTTGATGAGTGACCTTGTCCTTTTCGGTACACTCTTCATTGCATTCGCTGTTTTGAGTAGCCACATTCCTGTGGGCACTCCAAGTGCGAAAGATCTGTTTGGCGATTCTTTAGGCTTCGTTCTTACTGAAACCTTCGCCCTTCTGATCTCTTCTGTAACCTTTGGTTTTGCAGTTCTTGCTGCATACAAAAAAGACGTTGCAAAAGTACTAACCTGGTTAGCGATTACTTGGGTATTCGGTGCTATCTTCATCGGCATGGAACTATATGAGTTCAATCACTTAGTTCATGCGGGTCACGGTCCAAGCACAAGTGCGTTCTTATCTGCGTTCTTTACTTTGGTAGGTACGCACGGTATTCACGTAACTTCTGGTCTGGTCTGGATGATCGTGCTTATGATTCAAATCAAGAAATATGGTTTGACTCTTGCAAACACGCGTCGTCTAGCTTGCCTAAGCTTGTTCTGGCACTTCCTTGACATCGTATGGATCTGTGTATTCAGCGTAGTTTACTTGATGGGAGTTCTGTAATGAGTCATGATCATAACGCTGCTGGCGAATCACACGGTAACGTGAAGCAATACACTATCGGCTTCATCCTGTCTGTTATCCTTACTGTAATTCCATTCGGTATGGTTATGGCGGGCGGTTTTGGCCGTGGTATCTTGATTACTGTCATCGCGATCACTGCGGTTGCTCAGATTCTTGTACAGCTGATTTACTTCCTGCACATGAACTCTTCTTCAGAGCAACGCTGGAACGTAATTGCATTTGTGTATACCATCTTAACCATTGCTATTCTTTTAGTAGGTTCTGTATGGATCATGAACTACCTTCACTACAACATGATGATCTAAACTGGTTGTCATGCTGAAAAAGTATTTATTCCTGACTAAGCCAGGAATTCTCTTTGGTAACTTTGTTACCACTTTGGGCGGCTACTTTGTAGCCGCTCAAGGTTCTGTAGATTTCCTTCTCCTGCTCCTTACCCTTTTTGGTACTACATTTGTTGTAGCATCAGGATGTGTGGTCAATAATGTAATTGACCAGGACATCGACCAGAAAATGCAGCGCACACAAAATCGTGCTCTTGTTAAAAAAACCATTTCTGAACCTGTCGCACTTGCCTTTGCTTTTGTATTAGGCCTGGTCGGTTTTAGTGTTCTCTGGTTTTGGGTAAATGCATACGCTTTCTTATTCGCAGTTATTGGTTTTGTCGTATACGTTGGTTTTTACAGCTTATGGACAAAACGAACAACTATTCACCAGACACTGGTAGGTAGTATTTCTGGCGCAGCTCCGCCTGTCATTGGTTATACCGCTGTTGCAAATCAGTTTGACTTAGGTGCCCTGCTGATCTTCGTTGGGTATGCCTTCTGGCAAATGCCTCACTCGTGGGGAATTGCAATTTACCGTTTTCAAGATTACAAAAATGCAGGTATTCCTATTCTACCTGTAGCACGTTCAATTCACCGCACCAAGATTGAATCGCTGATCTATGTGGTTCTGTTTGGGGTTGTCATGAATGGCCTGTTTTTCTTTGGCTATGCCAACTGGCTCTATATGGCGGTGTTGAACATCTTAACCCTGTACTGGATTTATTTAAGTATTCAGGGCTTTAAGGCTAAAGATGATGAGGCGTGGGCCAAGCAGTATTTTATGTATTCTGTGAAGCTGATTACTGTGATCAGTATTCTGTTCTGCTTTACATCGACTGCTCCAAAGATGCCTTATATCATTTTTTAAAAAGATAGAGTTTTACTCTATCTTTTTTTATTTGAGCCTGTTATTTCCCCGACTCTTTTTTAAATACTTCTGCTCTTATCTTTATAAACCCTGTCTTTCTGAAACCAACTGCAAAAATACACTTCAATCTTTCTAAAGTGCATTTAACGCATAAAATAAGAATTCTACTTGAATAAAAAGATACTTATTATGGCGAGATTAGAATTATCTCATTACCAACCATCATTGAATCACCAATTAATTAATCTCAGTCAATTTTCTCTTCTCTTTTCTGTGCTACTCATTCCAGCCCGTACAAAACTGCTGTTTAATTATGCAATTCTTGCCAATCTGGTTGTATTTCTCCCCAAAACCCACTAAACTTCACGCTTCGCAAATATTGCGACACAACCTTGGTTGTGACTCCTTGCTTCAATTGACTTAAAAATTGGGGCTGTTTAAACCGTAAGGAGCTGACAATGCGTCACTACGAAATCGTACTATTGGTACATCCAGACCAAAGCGATCAAGTTGTGGGTATGGTAGAACGTTACCTAACTCACATCAAAGAAGCTGAAGGTCAAATCCACCGTCTTGAAGACTGGGGCCGTCGTCAATTGGCTTACCCAATCAACAAGATCCACAAAGCTCACTACATTCTTATGAATGTTGAGTGTGGTCAAACTACTCTTGATGAGCTTGAAGAATTATTCCGTTATAACGACGCAATCATTCGTAGCCTTATCATCCGTCGTGAAAACGCTATCACTGAAGAGTCACTATTGGCTAAGAGTGCTGAAGAAAAACGTGCGCGTAAAGCTCAACGTGAAGAAGCACAACACGCTCAAGACTCTGCTGAAGCATAAGGAGAACCTAACATGGCACGTTTTTACCGTCGTCGCAAGTTCTGCCGCTTTACAGCTGAGAACGTTACGTACATCGACTACAAAGATATCGACACTTTAAAACAGTACATCACTGAAAACGGCAAGATTGTTCCTAGCCGTATTACAGGTACTAAAGCTCGTTACCAACGTCAATTAGCGCTTGCTATCAAACAAGCTCGCTACTTGTCTTTGATCCCTTACACTGACAATCATAAGTGAGGTTGAGCTGTGGATATTATCTTATTACAACGCATTAAAAACCTTGGTAAACTTGGTGATAAAGTTTCAGTTAAAGCTGGTTACGGCCGTAACTTCTTGATCCCACAAGGTATGGCAGTTGCTGCTACTGAGTCAAACACTGCAGCTTTTGAAGCTCGTCGTGCTGAACTTGAGAAAGCTGAAGCTGATATTTTAGCTGCTGCTCAAGCACGTGCTGACCAATTGAACGAAGTAAATATCGTAATCACTGCGAAAGCTGGTGATGAAGGTAAACTGTTCGGTTCTATCGGTACTCGTGACATCGCTGACGCGTTGACAAATGCTGGTCTTACAGTTGACCGTGCAGAAGTACGTCTTCCAAATGGCGCACTTCGTAACACTGGTGAATTCAACATCGCAATCCAATTGCACCATGATGTTGTTGCAGAAGTTCTAGTTACTATCGTAGCTGAGTAATTTCTCACCAAGAAAAAGAGCATGCTTTGGCATGCTCTTTTTTTATCTAAAATAATTCGAAGATATGGCATATCTCACTTTCATTTTATTATTCGCGTAATTTTAAAAATACACTTCGCATTTTTTAACGGAACGCGTATTATTTCACTTCGTAGTTGATAGTTGCTATCCATCTCCGAGAATATTTAAACCATTGTATTAAAATTCAGGGCTTTATATGTCACAGGCGAATGCCAGCACTAAGCACAACAGCGCTAAACCAGAAATTGTTGCTGATACTCAGCTCAAGGAGTTTCGCACGCCTCCACACAATTTAGCGATTGAACAAGCTGTACTTGCTGCCTTAATGACGGTTGCCGAATCTTTTGAACAAGTCGGTGACGTGCTTACTGAGAACGATTTTTATGCAACCCGTCATAAATATATCTTCCGTGCGATTGATCAGCTGTCCAAGGACAACTCTCCTTACGATGCCGTATTGGTGCATGACTGGCTAATTAAACAGAATCTGCTGGATGCCATTGGTGGTGAAGAATATCTGATGCAGCTCATGGCTGACTCGCCATCAAGTTTCTACAACCTGGAAACCTACGCTAACAAGATCAAGGAATTCTCGACCTTACGTAGCATGATTAAAGTCAGTTCTGAAATCCTGCAAAATGCCTATGACACCAAAGGTCGTAGCGTCAGTGAAATTCTGGATCTGGCAGAAACCAATATTTTTTCGATTGCCGAGCAACATAATAATAATGCCAAGGCACAAGGGCCGAAGGCAATCAATACCGTCGTTGCAGATGTCTTTGATAAATTGAATGAACTTTCACAAATGGAAGGTTCGATTACTGGTCTCACCACCGGCTTCGTCGAACTCGACAATAAAACCTCCGGCATGCAATCCGGTGACCTGATTATTGTTGCAGCCCGTCCATCGATGGGTAAAACCACCTTTGCCATGAATTTGGTAGAAAGTGTGCTGTTTAACAACAATCTGCCTGCCCTGGTTTACTCGATGGAGATGCCAGCCGACTCGATCGCGATGCGTTTGATTTCTTCCTTTGGTCGTGTGCATCAGGGTCATTTACGTGCTGGTAAAATGGACAGTGATGAATGGTCTAAAGTCACCAGCACCATTGTGCATTTGCAGGAAAAGAACCTGTATATCGATGACTCCTCTGCTCTGCCACCAACGGAAGTTCGTGCACGTGCGCGTCGCATTGCCAAAATGCATGGCGGTAAGCTCGGCTGTATCATGGTCGATTACTTGCAGCTCATGAAAGTGCCTGGCATGGGGGATAACCGTGTCGGCGAGATTTCGGAAATTTCCCGTAGCTTAAAAGCGCTCGCTAAAGAAATGCAGTGCCCTGTTATTGCCTTATCGCAGTTGAACCGTTCTCTGGAAAACCGTCCAAACAAACGTCCAGTTATGTCTGACTTACGTGAATCTGGTGCGATCGAGCAGGATGCCGATTTGATCATGTTTATTTACCGTGATGAAGTCTATAACAAGGAATCTAAAGAAGCTGGGACTGCCGAAATTATTATCGGTAAACAGCGTAATGGTCCAATTGGTACTGTGCGTCTGGCTTTTGAAGGTCAATACACGCGCTTTAGTAACCTCTCTCCTGAGTTCTATGCGCAGTATGATGATGAAGAATAAATATTCTGCTTAAACCTGATTAAAAAAAAGAGACTCAAATGGTCTCTTTTTTTATTGCTTAAGCATACCTTGGAGGAAATTATATAAATGAGCATGTCCATTTGTGGCAGATAGGACTACAATATTTACAATTTTGAAATGACTGATTTTGTTTTATCAATACAGTTATTTCTCTCCCTCTTTTGTGTATTTCACACAACATCATTTTGTCATCCCGAAGGAGTATCTAGGGTGCGCCAAGCAACAGTTTATATTGACAGTACAGCACTGCAATATAATTTAAACCGTGTCAAACAACTTGCCCCAACCGCTAAAATCGTCAGCATGGTTAAAGCCAATGCTTACGGACATGGAGTTAAAGACTGCTTAGCAGCCTTAAAAGATAGCGATGCCTTCGGTGTCGCCTGCCTTCAGGAAGCACTGGAAATTCGTGCACTCGGCTATCAGCAACCGATTACGCTGATTGAAGGTATTTTCTCTGCTGATGAAATGCAGATCGTGATCAATCAGAATATTGAAGTTGTGGTGCATCATCAGGCGCAGCTTGACTGGCTACTGGCCCATAAAAATGCTTATATCACTAAAGGCCTTAAAGTCTGGGTGAAACTGAACAGCGGTATGAACCGTCTGGGCTTTAAAATTGATGTGATTAAACAGGTGATCAATCAACTCAAAGCCGAAGGTTTTACTTGTGTACTTGCGATGCATTTTGCCAATGCAGACGCTGATCACCCATTGAATGAAGAGCAAATCCAGCAGTTCCTTGAAGTGAAAAATGACTGTGCCCCACTCATGGGTTCATGCTGCAACTCGGCTGCGATTTATAAATATCCTGAACTGCATTTTGACTTTGTCCGTCCAGGTATCATGCTCTACGGCGCGACCCCATTTGCAGATAAAACGATTCATGATCTGGATTTAAAACCAGTGATGACTTTCACAGCTGAAGTCATTGCGCTGAATCATATTAAAGCGGGTGAACACGTCGGTTATGGTTCGACTTTCACCGCAGATCAGGACATGACATTGGCCATTGTTTCAATTGGCTATGGTGATGGTTATCCACGCGCCTTCCCGAAACAGAATTATGTCGCAATTAATGGACAACAGACTCGCGTGATTGGTCGTGTCGCAATGGATATGATCGCAATAGATGCAACTGATCTCAATCTGCAGCTTGGCACTGAAGTAGAACTGTGGGGTAAAACCCGCCTGGTCGATGATGTCGCTGAAGCAAATGGCACTATCGGCTATGAATTGCTGTGTCGTATGTCTGCACGTCCAGTTCGAAGACTGGTTTAAAATACCGTGCATTAAAAAGCCCAATAGTAATTGGGCTTTTTAATTTAATTTTCTGTAGGTTCTTCTTGGTCTTGAGTTTGTAGCTGAGTTAATAGCGCATCTACATGCACTTGTTCAAAACTATGTGGTGTAAAGTCATTAAAACCCATATTCTTACAAAAATCCCGGATTTCATCGCGTCGTGAGATATACTTCATCGACCAGCCGGCAAAATTAATCTGCTCAAGCGGACGCATTTCAAAACGTTTGATATTCTCATGCCGTGGATCTTTGCTCAGCTTTTCAAATAATAAATTCAGATGTTCCAATTTACCTTCAAGACATTGAAAAAAATAGCCATCTGCAAAATATAACGCCCCAGTAATATCGTGACGATAATTAAAATCTCGTGCCTCGGCCAGAATATTCGTTAAGTCATCGAGCAAATTCGACTTATCAGAGGTACTCTGACTGGCATAACAAAAATGATGCATACTAACCTCTGTAATTTAAATTTTCTTAAATTTAGCATGCCACTGTAACGTGATATCAAACTGTAACGTGATATCAAACAGATAGATAGTTTTATTGAAAATAATCTAAAGTTGGCTTAGGTAACTCCTGCAAACCTTTCTTCAAAGTATCCGACCACTGCTTACTGATTTTGGTGAAATATTCATCATCTTCCTGAATGCGTTTACCTGCCGGAATTTCAAATGTGTCCTTATGATAAACCAGCACATCCAACGGCATACCTACGGAAACATTGGAACGTAAAGTCGAAGCGAAGGAAATCAGTGAACATCGCAGTGCTTCATCTAGCGGCATATCATAGCTGAGAGCCCGATCCAGAATCGGCTTGCCATATTTACTTTCCCCGATCTGAAAATACGGCGTATCACTGGTTGCACAGATAAAGTTGCCTTGCGGATAAATATGATAGAGCTGCATATCTTGTCCGGCAATCTGACCACCCACCAACAAGCTGCAATAATAGTTGCTTTGCTCCATGGTATCTGTAGTTACACTTTCAATCACATGCTTCAAGGTACGGCCGACCAGTTCCGCAACCTCAAACATGGTATGCAAACTGAGAATATTAGGTTCCTGATTCAGTTCCAGCTGATTTTTAATATGCCCGATCACCGCTTGTGTCGTAGCCAGATTTCCTGATGCCTGAATAACAATGACGCGCTCACCCGGAATACCAAAGGTATATAATTTGCGAAACACCGATATATGATCCACACCCGCATTTGTCCGAGTGTCACTAATGAATACCATCCCCTGCTCCAAACGAAGCGCACAACAATAAGTCATTTTTTGTCCTTACTAACAACTTAGAACCTGGACGATGGAATGCATGGATTCCACTCCGCCCTTTTCTCTTATCCCACGTACCGGCGCGACGTCCCAATAGTCGCGCCCAATGGCAACATAAATATGTGCACTAGGTACAAATAACTGATTACTTACATCAAAGCAATACCAAGCCTGGTCAATAAATACCTCTGCCCAGGCATGACTGGCCAGATGAGAAGTATTTTGAGCATACAAATAACCCGAAACATAACGTGCCGGTAAGCCCAGATATTTGCACATGGCAATGAAAATATGAGCATGATCCTGACAGACACCCTGTTTCGCCTCAAAAGCATCAATGGCGGATCCATGTACCGAGCTACTATTTGTTATATACGGTACATGCTCCAATACCGCCTGAGCCAAGGCGATCAGATTTAGACGTGTTGAAACTGGCACATACTGTTTTACAAAGTCCTTCATCTCCTCATTGCACTGAGTAGTTGAAGTCGGCTGCAAGAACAGGTTTGGATTGATCTGATCATTCATTCCCTGATCATTATTCAAGGGATTTAAATCGACTATACCTTGCGCCATAATGGTTAAGTACTGATAAGGTGTGCGCTGAGTACTGGTAATCCACAAATTATGAAAGGCATCCCGGCTCAGCTCCCGACTGCCCGGCACGCTGACATCCCAGGAATGCACCTGCTGATGTACATTACTGGAAGGCATCATCTTAATATACTGAATACTACTGGTGACAGTCTCGGTATAGCTATAATGTGTTTGGTGATTCACCATCAACTTCATACATTAATCTCAAACATATGATGAATATAATCACTGAATTGGTAAAAATTGATCAGGTCAGTATGGTCACGTAGCTGGTTCCAGTATTCATTCAGATCTGACCAGCCCATCTCAACCAAGGATTCAATCACATAATCAATTTTTGCAATTGTAGTGGTGGTGTCTTCACCTAGACGTAGCTCCTGATCAAGCTTTTCCAGACATTGGCCCAGACTAAAAAACAGAAACACATCCGGAGCTTCACCTTCCAGAATATCCTGACAATCTGTAACGACATCACAGATATAACCGGCATTCTGATCAGCAGTACGAATCAGGCGGTTCAGTTCTGCATAAGCTTTGGCAGACAGTACACCACGTAGTTCCTGAATATTGTCACGCGCCACTTTAAACTGTTGATGGAATGAATAAGGTTGAGCCGGATCCAGCACCAGTTCATTTAGCGAACTGGCATCAAAGGCTGGGAGGCAGAATGCATGCGCATACGCAACTGCCGCATCATCTTCTAAAAATGGAAAATGGGCACATAAAAACTGTGTTCTTGATAAGTAGCGACCCAACCAAAAAATATGTTGCGCATTGGAATTAAGTAAAAGCATGACAAATTCCTTCTTTGCTATTTTTATGAATGGAGATTATCGACAATCCAAGTGTCCTTAATGCCACCGCCTTGGGAGGAATTCACGACCAGCGAACCTGCTTGCATTGCTACACGTGTCAGTCCACCCGGTACGATTTCAGTACGATAGGGTGAGCTAAGTACAAATGGACGCAAATCAATATGACGTTCTGCAATGCCATAATTGGTTAAAGTTGGGCTGACAGACAGATCCAGCGTTGGTTGGGCAATATATAAATGTGGCGCAGCCATGATTTTCTCTCTAAAGGTTTCAATCTGCTGTCTAGACGCCTGTGGACCGATCAGCATGCCATAGCCACCTGAACCTTGGGCTTCTTTCACAACCAGCTTATCAAGATGTGCCAATACATAACTGAGATCTTCAGCTTCACGGCATTGATAAGTGGGAACATTCTTCAGAATGGGTTGTTCGCCAAGGTAGAAATTGATCATCTTATCCACATAAGGATAGATCGACTTGTCATCTGCTACACCGGTTCCCGGTGCATTCGCAATAACAACATTGTGCTGCAAATAGGCAGACATCAGGCCTGGTACGCCAAGGGTACTATCAGGTTTAAAACAAAGCGGATCGATATAGGCATCATCGACACGTCTATAAATAACATCTACCTGCTGACGACCACGTATAGTTTTTACATAAACTTTCGCGTTCTCTACATAAAGGTCACGTGATGTCACCAGTGGCACATCCATTTCCCTTGCCAGGAAAGCATGTTCATAGTAAGCACTATTGAAACGGCCCGGAGTCAGGACCACGATAAACGGATTATCGACAGCTGAGTTTTCTGCCAGAATTTCTTTGAGTAAATGTGGGTATTGCTCTATACCAGCAATAGGTGTCTGTTCAAACAGGCCCGGCATCAGCTTTTCACTGATCTTGCGGCTTTCCAGCATATAAGACACACCTGAAGGGGTCCTAAGGTTATCTTCAAGCACATAGAATTCACCCTTTGAGTCACGGATAATATCAATGCCACTGATCTGACTATAAATGCTGCCTTTCAGACTATGCTGATACATGTGTGGCTGATAAGCCTCATGGGTCAGTACTTGCAGTTCAGGCACAATCCCTGCTTTCAGGATATCCTGCTGATGATAGATATCATGCAAAAACAGGTTCAGGGCTTTAACACGCTGTTCACAACCGAGTGCTACCATATTCCATTGCTTGCGTGCAATCACGCGTGGAATAATGTCAAAAGGGATGGTACGTTCGGTGCCTTCTTCATCTCCATAAACCGTGAAGGTAATTCCTTCATAAAGAAAATGTTCTTTTGCCAATTTATTCAGGGTGTTAAGCTCATCTAAAGTATGCTTTGACAGCCACTCTTCGATTTTTTGCCCAGCCAGACCATTCATATTCTGGTCATCACGCATTTCATTAAAGAATTTAGATGCCATTTGCTGCAGCACTTGTAGAGGTTTGCCTGTGTGAGTTGCTACCGTGTCCTTCGCTTCTGTAAAATTAGTGTTAATCGCCGTTGTTGTAAAATTTTCTATAGTCGTTGTGATATTTGTATCCTGGGTTTCTTTTAGCATACAAACCTCGTCGTATTGTAATCAAATTGTATATTTAACAAAGCAATATCCATGCCATGCGGTATTTTTGTACTTACCATTAATCCCTTTATTTCCGAGGGACTCAATGGCATTTTTGCACCAATGTGTATCTATTCTGCTATCCTCGATTACTTAAAATACTTGCGAAAAAAATAGAGATTTTTTATTGTGTTAATGATTTTTTCTCAATTTGCAGATCCTGATTTCAGCTTATGACCGCACAAGAAAAAGAAACTTCGAATAGCCTTTATCGCCAATGGCAGATTTTATCGCGCCTGACGACCGGGAAATGGATGGGCACTCGCGAATTGCAGGAAATCCTGGAACGAGAAGGTGTGGAAATCAGTTTGCGCACTATTCAGCGTGACCTGAATCAGATTGCGCAGCGTTTTCCCATTGAAAGCAGCAAGACTATTCCACAGGGCTGGCGTTGGCGTTCCGATGCACCGATTCAAAGTCTGCCGCACATGACCAGTTCACAAGCAGTGACGTTTATGATGGTTGAGGAACATCTCAAACATCTGTTACCACCCAGTCTGATTGAGGAAATGAATCCCTGGTTTGATCTGGCACGTCGCAGCCTGTCAACCCAGAACAATGTGCGACAATGGATTAACCGGGTCCGTATCGTTCCTGCGACTCAGCCGCTGATTCCACCTGTTGTCGACCGTCAGGCACAACAGGCGGTTTATGAAGGTCTGTTACAGGACAAGCAGCTGGAATGTATCTATCAGGGTCGCGGACAAAACAGTGAAAAAAAAACCTATATTCTCAACCCGCTGGCATTGGTACAGAAAGGTTCGATCATTTATCTGGTATGTACCCGTCATGACAAATCCGATATTCAGACCTTTGCCCTGCACCGCTTTAAGTCTGCGAATGTTTTAAATACGCGTGCCCTGCATCCAGTGAACTTTGATATTGATGAATATATTGAATCCGGTGCTTTGGGCTTCCGGGTAAACTTTGACCAGCCTACTGAAAATGTTATGCTGAAGCTGCACATGCCTGAAGCAGATGCACACTATTTTGAAGAAAGCCAGCTCAGCCGCGATCAACAGATTGAAAAGCTTGATCATGGTATGGCTCTCATTAGTGCAACAGTGCCTTTTACTTCACAGCTGGTATGGTGGCTACGCAGCTTTGGTAACAAGATTCAAAAAATTGAACCTGAGCACGTTTCCCAAGCCGTATATCAAGAAGACGAAGCATAAAACAGACATAAAAAAAGCCCCATTCCCGGGACTCATAATTTTTTATATTGTTTTTGTCATTGTTCTGGTTGATCGGCTGCTGATCCTGCATATACCTGTCTTGTTCCCCAGATATATGCAGTAAGGAAGTTTCATAGTTAAGGTCATTACATACATGAGCACGCAAGCTCTGCAGTATTGAACCGGATTGATTTCTTCGTCATACCATCTCCTCCGCTATTGGATAAAATTACTTTAAACCAGCTTTTCTTGCATGTGAAATAAAAAGAAGCGATGCCTTTTGCAGATTTTTTTCATAGGATTTTTCCTGCTAAACATATTATTTTGGTTAATTTTTAATCCAAACAATCTTTCCAAGTTAAACCTATAAAATCCAATAACAATTTTGTTCTTGTATAAAATCGCCAAGCCTTGAAAATCTGAAGGTTTGATAAGAACAACAGGGAATCAAGATTTTATGGCAAATCCAGCTCAACTTGTCCGGCATAAACTGCTAAATACCTTTTTTTCACGGTATTCTATCTGGTTCCTTTGTATTTTTATTGCGTTGGTATTCACCGGCTTTCATATCGGCTATTCACCCCGCTATATTTACTATTTCATGCCTCAAACGCTGGTCAATACGCTGTGGATTATTAGCGCTGTCCTGAGTGTGGTGGGGCTCTATGATGTACTACAACACCGGCATTCTATTCTCAGGAACTATCCGATTATGGGTCATTTCCGCTTCCTGTTTGAAGAGTTCCGTCCTGAAATTCGCCAGTACTTTATTGAAGCCGATCAGGATGCCCTGCCTTTTTCCCGTATGCAGCGCAGTCTGGTTTATCAACGCGCCAAAAATGAAAATTCTGACAAGCCTTTTGGTTCGATTATCGATGTCTATAACCATGACTATAAGTTTGTCACGCATTCGATTATTCCTTGCCCACCCGCAGATCCAGCGACTTTCAGGATTACGATTGGCAATGAACAATGTAAGCAGCCTTATAGTGCTTCAATCATGAATATCTCCGCCATGAGTTTTGGCAGTATGAGTGCCAATGCCATCCGCGCGCTTAATCTGGGTGCCAAAATGGGCAATTTCTACCATGATACAGGTGAAGGCAGTATTAGCCCCTATCATCTGGAAAATGGCGGAGACCTGGTTTGGGAAATTGGTAGTGCTTACTTTGGTTGTCGTACACTGGACGGCCAATTTGATCCGGTCAAATTTGCGGAGAAAGCCCAAATTCCACAAGTGAAAATGATTGAAATCAAGTTGTCTCAAGGTGCGAAACCAGGACATGGTGGGATTCTTCCAAAAGCCAAGATTTCTGAGGAAATTGCCGAGATTCGCGGAGTTAGCCGCGAACATGACTGTGTTTCGCCAGCCAGTCATCCTGCGTTTGGCACCCCAATTGAAATGATGGAATTCATTCAGCAATTACGTGAGCTGTCTGGTGGCAAACCGGTTGGCTTTAAGCTATGTCTGGGGCAGCCCTGGCAATTTATGAGTATCGTCAAAGCGATGCTGCATACTAAAATCCTGCCGGACTTTATTGTGGTCGATGGTTCAGAAGGCGGTACAGGTGCAGCACCGATTGAGATGATTGATAATATTGGCGTTCCCCTGCGTGAAGGCTTATTATTCGTTCATAACACATTAGTGGGTGCAGGATTACGCAAACAGATCAAAATTGGTGCAAGCGGCAAGATCATTAGTGCATTCGATATCGCCAGTACGATCGCCATTGGTGCAGACTGGGTCAATTCAGCACGTGGTTTTATGTTTGCTATTGGCTGTATTCAAGCACAAAGCTGTCATACCAACCAGTGTCCGGTTGGTGTCACTACTCAGGATAAGAGCCGCCAAAAGGCGCTACATGTGCCAAGCAAGGCGGAACGGGTCTATAATTATCATAAAAGCACCCTTAAAGCCCTCTCCGAAATGATTGCTTCTGCTGGTGTTTGTCATCCATCTGATATTAAACCTCATCAACTGGCTCAACGCATCAACAGCCATGAAATTAAAAACTATGCACAATTACACTTCTGGATGAAAGAAAATGAGCTGCTTCACTGTGAAAATCGTGATGAAGAAAACTTTTATTACCGCATGTGGAATATCGCAACTGCAGAAAAATTTTAAATATATTTAAATGAAAAAGGCAATTCTTTAGCATCGCCTTATCTACTATTCATCATCTGAACTTAATAATAGGTTCGACCGCCCTGCGCATGCAGAAAGGCTGGAATCAGCCCGGTCAGTGCCGCACGAATATCAGCTCGCTCATTAATCAGCTGATGCGAACCTTCCTCTAACATCAACAATGTCTGCAGGCGGAATTTGCGCCGAATAAATTCGATGTTATAACGCCAATCCACCGTCTGATCCTGCGCACCCTGCGCCAGCCATACCGGAATACGGCAAGCTGGCCGGTCTTCCATCTGCTGCATCCAGCGTGACATCGCCAGAATCCAGTCCATGCCCATCATACGGGGTTGTAATGGATCTTTTAAACGCACAAAGCGCAGGAATTCCGGGTTATGATTATTACGTCTGAAATGGCGTGGCACTTCACGCTTAATCCGGCGAATAATCCCGAGACCTACAGAGTTATGCCACCATGCCGTTTTAGCTGGACGAATCAGTGGTGAAAGTAGCAGCACGCGATCTACAAAGGGATTTTCACGACGTTCTGCAAACTCCAGCAAGTGGTGCATCCAGATTGCACCACCAGTACTTTGTCCGATACCTAACCAAGGTTTTGGCAACTGCGTTGCATGACGTACATAACGGTGCACTGCATGCAATACTTGCTGGTAATGGTCAAAGTTCTGAATATTGGCCGATGAACCATTACTCAAGCCGTGCCCCGGCAAATCAAAGGTGAGTACACTAAACCCTTCTTCCAGTAGCTCTTTGACAATTGGCTGATAGATCCCGCTATGTTCCAGATAGCCATGCAATAGAAACACCGTTCCCTGAATTTTATCAAAACGGCTTTCGGTCAGATCCGGCTCAAAGACTTGCACATGCAATTTAAACAATGGCATTTGCACATAACCTTGCCAGTGTTTCGCATTGAGCAGGTCAAAACCATACAGTTTCCGGTAAGCCTGTAATTCCAGCGTAGACTGCATGTCCCGATTCAGATTTAATGGTTGCAACAGCTGTGGCGTAATATCCCTGTTGGGGACTGGTAATTCCAGCTGTTTGAGAATTGTCGGGTTTAAAAATGGGATATCTGACATTAAGGTACCTCCCGACAGTCACTTGATCCAAACCACACATCCCGAAGTGTTGCTAAGAGTTCATAGTTAGCCCGTCGGCTATGATCATAGTTTTTAACACTTGGACGCCATGTAGTAAGTGAATTTGGTATTGGCGCTTCCACCGGAATGGTCTGAATACCGTTAAGTGCGAACAGACGGCGTGTACGTGGCATATGATAGCGATCCGTGATCAGGATCACCGTAGGGGCTCCACCCTTCTTCTGTAACAGCAATGAACTGAAACGGGAATTCTCACAGGTATTCATACTACGGTCTTCAAGAAGTTTGGCATCTACGTCATAGGCTTGTAACCAGCGTTGCATATACGGAGCTTCTACTCCACTCAAAACAATCGGCAGATCATACTGTTTTTCGACTTCCAGGGTTTTTTCCAGGCGCAGACGAGTATAGTCATTGACGATAATATCTTTGCCATTTTCATGCAGGGTTAAACCGCCACCTAAGACCACAATAGCATAAGGTTTGGACATCTCATCCTGCACTGGCTGAGTTTGGTCATGATTTAAAGTTGCGAGGTCTTCGGCAAATTCCACATTGGTCATTTGCGCAATATTTTGCTGATGCTGTTCAACATCATAGCTTTTCAGGAATTCTATAAACTGTTCCATCTGGGCAGCATTTTCATCACTGCTCAAGCTTAACAATTCAGTCAGATCATCTGGTTCTACTACATCAGCTGCTTCTGTTTCAGTCACCAGCAATGGTACCTGAACTTTCTGCTGTTCAGATTTTTCTGCCTCAGCTTCACGTTCATCTTCAAGTAACTGCTGTAAAGCTTTATAGCGTGCCTGAATCAGTGCCAGGTTCTGTGACTGATTTTTGGAAATATCTTCTTCCATCACCTTGAGATAGGCCTGGCGCGCAATCCATAACTCAGAACCTGGCTCTAGGGTTTCATTGACACTTAAGGAGGCCTGTTTCTGGCTTTCAGCCGCGATCTGATTAACCTCGACCGGAACAAAATAGTTCAGTCCTTTGACCACCAGATGTGAATAAAACGGCGAATAAAGAAAGACTACGAACAGTGCGCACAGCACAAATAGTACTGAGACTACTTGAACTATTCGAACCATCCAGTGTGCTTTATCCATCTATTTATCCTTTAATCCTGATGTGAGCGGATCATGCCATTTTCAGCAAATAAAACTGGCTCCGGTTCAAGCAGAACCCCAAATTTTTCCTGAACGTCAGCCTGTACGGCCTGGTAGGTTGCACGCACGTCTTTGAGCGAGGCATTGGCATAATTCACCAGCACCAGCGCCTGCTTATGGAACATACCGACTGAACCCAGCTGTTTACCTTTCCATCCGCTTTGGTCGATTAACCAGCCGGCTGCCATTTTAACTTGATTATTTGGCTGCGGATAATGAGGTAAATTCGGGAATTGTTGAGCAATTTGGTCAAAGAATTGTAAATCAACTACTGGATTTTTAAAGAAACTACCGACATTTGGATATTCTTTAGGATCAGGCAATTTGCTCTGACGAATCTGGATCACCTGGCGCTCCAGATTTTCTGGCGTCTGTTCCTCACCCACTGCTGTTTTCAGGTCACCATAATTGAGTTTAAGCTCAGGCTGTTTCAACAAACGGAAGATGACATGGGTAATGATGTAACGGCTCGGATAATCTTTAAAGATACTGTGACGGTAGGCGAAGTCACAATCTGCTGCTTTGATTGAGCTAAAACTGTGATTTTCACGATCATAGACTTCAACGCTTTCAATGAATTCCCCGACCTCTACCCCATAGGCACCAATATTCTGTACTGGCGAAGCACCAACAAGACCCGGAATTAAAGCCAGATTTTGCAGGCCATAAAAGCCTTGTTGTGTGGTCCATAATACAAAATCATGCCAACTCTGGCCTGCTCCAACACGAAGGCGTTGCACCTGATCATCCGCATCCAGCAGTTCAATGCCCTGAATGTCCATATGCAATACCAGTGCATGAATCTGTTCCGGTAAAAGCATATTGCTGCCACCAGACAGAATCAGAATATTCAGCTGTTGATGTTTGGCAAAATCCAGAGCCTGAATCAGATCATCAATTGATTGAATTTTACAGTAATGTGATGCGACTGCATCCAGACTGAGGGTATTAAAAGGTTTAAGTTGAACCTGTGTTTGGATTTGCATGACTTAAACCTTAAGCTCTTTTTGTTGCATTTTAAAGACATCGATCCACGCAAGACTGCTGGATTCACACTGATTGAGTACACGTTCAAAACCCTCAGCACCGCCATAATAAGGATCGGGTACTGCCTGTTTTGGATAGTCAGAATCATATTCACTCATCAGGGCGACTTCAGCACGTAAATGGCCAAGTTGTTGTTGAGCACGTTTCTGAAGTGCAAGAATATCCCTGAGATTGTCTTCATCCATCGCGAGCATCAGATCAAAATCAAGGAAATCCTGTAGAGTCAGCTGACGGGCACGCAATGCAGACAGATCATAACCACGCTTTAGGGCATGTTCCTGACTGCGCAGATCAGGCGCTTTACCCGGGTGATAATTACTGGTTCCCGCCGAATCAATCATGATATTGAGATTATGTACATCACAATAATGTCTGAGGACCACCTCTGCCGTGGGAGAACGACAAATATTTCCCAGACAAACACATAACACCTTAAATGGCGTTCTGGATGACATAAACAACCTCAGCACTACTTTATTTTCAGGATTCTTATGTTAAGTTATTTGTATAGTGAATCCTATATCACAACGCCACAATAATATGAATTTGGATAAAAATTAAGGAAGCAGCCATGCAAAGATTTCAATTTCAGACTGTTCCCAACATCATTGCCGGACTTGGCACAATTCGTGAGCTGCACCAAATTCTACAGAAAGGCAAATATGTCCGCGTGCTACTGGTGACCGATCAAGGCATGATTGCGCAGAATCTGCATGAGGAAGTTTTATACATTATCAATGAAGCAGGTCTGGATTATGCTATCTATGCCGATGTGCAGGCAGATCCGCCAGAACATATCATAGCGGATGCCATTTCTTTCGCCCGTCAGGAACAGATCGATGTGGTGATTGGTTTTGGTGGTGGCAGTTCATTGGATGTGGCCAAGATTATTGCGGTCTTGAGTCATCCACAGCAAACCCAATGCCTGAATGAACTCTATGGTATTGATCAAGTTGAAGGCCCACGTCTACCGCTGATCCTGATTCCGACTACGGCAGGAACCGGTTCGGAAGTCACCCCCATTTCAATTGTGACTACGGGTGAAACCACCAAAACCGGAATTGTTTCGCCTTTGCTGTTTGCTGATATTGCAATTCTGGATGCCAGCTTTACCCGTGGTTTACCTAAACATATTACGGCAGCGACCGGCATTGATGCGATGGTACATGCCATAGAAGCGTATACATCGAAAATCAAGAAAAATCCCTATTCGGATATGCTGGCCAAACAGGCATTAAAGCTCCTGAACAACAATCTGACTCGTGTTCTGGAGGATGGAGATGACCTGGAAGCACGCCAGAATATGCTGGTCGGTTCCATGCTGGCTGGTCAGGCTTTTGCCAATGCACCTGTCGGTGCGGTACATGCACTGGCTTATCCACTTGGCGGGCATTTTCATCTATCCCATGGTCATAGCAATGCGATTGTGCTGACAGAAGTACTGAAGTTTAATGCCCCTGCTACCAAACAGAAATATGCCGAACTAATGACCTGGCTCGATCCCCACAGTAAAGGCTGTCATGATGGCTTAACTGATCTGTTCATTGATCATTTTAATAATCATCTGCAACGCAGTGGTTTACCTTTAAAACTTGCTCAGCTGGATATTCCTGAGCATATATTGATGATATTGGCTGAAGATGCCATGAAACAGACTCGACTGTTGCAAAACAACCCGCGTGATATGACTGTAGAGGATGCTTTACAGATCTATCAGGCGATTTATGCCTAATGTTTACCAATTAAACGCTTAAATTAATCTCAATTTTTATAAGAAATGATTCATGAGTAAAACAACTGTCAAAACCCGTAAGCAATATACTTATTTCCTCAGCATCCAGACCCGCTGGGCGGACAATGATTTATATGGGCATGTCAATAATGTCACCTATTACAGCTATTTTGATACCGCAGCCAATGCCCTGCTGATCCAGCATGCCGGTTTTGATCCAAGGACTTCTCCTCATATTGGTTTGGTGGTGAATTCCTGCTGTCAGTTCAATCAGGAACTGTCTTATCCTGAAGTGATTGAGGTCGGTGTCAGTATCGCCAAGCTAGGAGGTTCTTCCCTGACTTATGACCTGGCTATTTTTAAGCAAGGCAACGACCAGGCTGCTGCCCAAGGCAGTTTTGTACATGTTTTTGTCGATCGTCATACACGAAAAAGCACCCCGATTTCAAATGAAATGCGGGATGCCCTATGTCCGTTTATGCACAGTAGCTGTGAAATCTAGAACTTATTTCAGCTGAATATTCTTCAATTCTGCATCGAAGTTTTGTACCAGATCTTTCACAGCAGGCTCTGCATATAGCAACTCCTCAGCGCGTTTAAATGCACGCACTTTACGTTCACGCTGCATGGTATAAGGTGTCAGTTCATTGACATCTTCAAACTTCACCTTGAATTGCGTACCTGTCCATTGCTGTTTTAAAGCTTCTTCTAAGGTATGTTGCAACTGACCGAGTAATTGCTGGTAACGCTCCGGAATATGAAAAACTGATTCTCCATCAATCTGCCCGGTCATAATGCCGTACTGTGCCAGCTCCTGTACGGCCGGTGAAAGCTGGCTATTGCGGAACCAGAATTCCCATTTTTCTACAGTCCATTCACCCTGCATGTCCTGTACCGGAATTTGCAGAATATCCTGTGGCATTAGATTACGGTCTGTTGAAATATCCGTATTTGCCGTTTGAATATGTACAACTTCTGTCGGAGCTATAGGCGCTATTTGAGAACTAACTTCAATATTTTCAAAAGTTTCTGTTTCAGGTGTTGCTGCAGACAAACTGAATTCAGGCTCATTCTGTTCTACAGGCGCAGCAGCACGATTTTCAGGAAGATATTCTTCTAACAGGAAATCATCACTACAGGCTTCTGTGCTTGCTATAGCTGGTTCCGCCGGCACATCATCAAAACCAAACAGTCCATCATCCACACTTGGATCAAACATAATCTGATCCGTACTTGGTTGCTTAACTGTCGTAGGTTCTGCTGCCTGTGCTTCGACAGGCGCAGTATGTAAATCTGGTTCATCTTCCACATCGAGAAAATCATCAGAAGATGATTCAGACTGCGCAGTGGCTGAGCTATATTCTGGCTCATCCTCATAACCATCATCTAATGGAAAATCCTCGACCACCGGTGATGCAACTGGAGCACTTTCCTGTTGGGGTACAATACTTGGCTGTGCAGATACAGGTGTCACTTGCTGTACTGGTACAGTATTGGCTGGAATCTCATTTGGCTGCAATGGACGAAAAGCCAGCAAGCGCAGCACCGTCATTTCAAAGCCCTGCTCCTGCGTTACTGCCATTTGCAGATCAGCACGACCCTTACAGGCAATTTGATAATACAGCTGCAGATCTTGTGCCGAAATCAGTCCTGAGAGCTGCATGATTTTCTGGTTAATTTCAGCACTATATTTCAGACTTAAATCTGGCAAATATTGTAAAAGTGCCAGTTCATGCAAGGTCGAAATCAGCTGATCTAGTACTAGAGATACATCTAGTGCCTGCTGCCGGAACTGGAGTAAAAGTTCACTGACACGGGCCTTCTGATTCTGGTGAACCGCCAAAATCAGGTCATAGATAATGGTACGGTCAATCAGACCCAGCATCTCTTTTACATCCTGATGCTGAATCGCACCCTGGCCATAAGCAATGGCCTGATCGGTCAGCGACAGTGCATCACGCAATGAACCTTGTGCAGATTCAGCAATTTGCCAGATTGCATCTTGGTCAGCCTGAATACTTTCTTTTTGTAAAATATGCCCCAGGTGATCAGTAATTTCATCGACTGCTAATGGACGTAAAGTAAACTGTAAACATCGCGAAATAACTGTAATCGGGAGTTTTTGCGGATCTGTGGTTGCAAACAGGAACTTCACATGTTCAGGAGGTTCTTCCAGTGTCTTTAACAAGGCATTGAAAGAATGGGTAGAGAGCATGTGCACTTCATCGATTAGATAGACCTTGAAGCGCCCTTGAGTCGGTGCATAGGGAACGTTATCTAATAGTTCACGTGTATCTTCAACTTTTGTACGGGAAGCTGCATCGATCTCGATCAGGTCAATAAAACGGCCTTCATTCACGGCAGTACAGGTTGGACAGACCTCACACGGCGTTGAAGTCACACCTATTTCACAGTTCAGGCATTTTGCAAGAATACGTGCAATCGTCGTTTTACCCACACCGCGCGTGCCCGTAAACAAATAGGCATGATGCAGACGGCCACGTTCGAGCGCACTGGTTAAGGCACGAGAAACATGGTTTTGACCCACCAATTCATTGAAATTACGAGGACGATATTTTCGTGCAAGTACCTGATACATGTATGCTCCTTTTTACAGGTCTAAGCATACTGTTTTTTTGATAAATAGTGAAATAAATGCAGGAATTGAATAAATAAAAATCCCTTTTCTATTCAGATAAAAAAAGGGATATAAAACAGAAGCTTTTATTAAGATTTGAGGCTTTCAGCTAAAATAAAATCACTTTGCATCTGATAGCGTTTGCCTGTTTGATCTTCACGAATTTCGAGTAAACCCTTTTCCAGATCAACAAACAGTAAATTTCGTTTAGCGACGTTGAGCAATTCAATCTTCTGTCTACTGTCATCCTGAAAACGGATTTTACCGCTAATCGTTTCAATCTCATTATGACCGCTCAGACTCTCACGTTCCAGCACAAAGGTTTCATCTTCATTTAGTCGAAGTTTTACAGCCATTCCCGGACAATCTTCACAGCTGGATAAACATCCCATACACGGTGTTGTGCCCTGATATTCACCCGCCCAGGCCGTTTGCATCGCCTGAGCTTCAATTGCAGTTTGGGCTTTATCCTGTTTGGTATCCTGACAACCCCATAGTGCCGCCGTTGCCACGAGTGGAATCAAAATAACTTTCTTCATGATTCTAGATTCAGCATGTTGATTATGCGGCAACATACCATAGTGAATACCGTGAGGTAAATTGCATTAATTTGTCGGGAATCTTAAAACCAGCCCTTACGTCCGGTCTGGATCTGATCAGCGCAACGTAAGGCTTCCTGAGTTAAGCCCCACAGACGGTAATCTCCAGTAATGGAAGCAGTAGGAAAATTATGGGTATAAGCAAAACTCAGTTTACGTTCCGGATCACACCAGGCTCCAGAACCATTAAAACCGACATGACCAAAACCTTTCGTTGATTTTCCTAAGGTCAGGATGCGGTGATAGCCCAGACGCCAATGCATCGGAAACGGCATAATCCGGTCACGATGGGTATATTGCACCGTACTTAAACGTGTAAAAGTCTGTTGGGAAATAAGGTCTTGTCCCTGCCATTGGCCTTGTTGTGCCAGCATGGCATAGACTTTTGCCAGACTCTGAGCAGTAAATACCCCGGTTGCTGCTGGAATAATGGCTTTAAGCCCTTCGTCACTAAAGAAGTTTAGATGTTTCATACCTTTAGGAATCATGGCATCCTGAAAATCCTGCGGATTTTGACCACTCAGCTCTAAGGCGCGTTCCATCAGATTAGGCTTCCTTGGTTGATGAGTTTGATCTGCGCGTGACCTAGTCTGTTCTTTTTTCCGGTGAATCGGACGAGCAACACGTAGCAATTCATGCTCAGGCACACCAAAGTAAGCACCATCTAGCTGTAATGGTTGCACCAGATATTGCTCCATCAACTCAGCAAGTGTTTTGCCAGTCGCTTTTTCCAATGCTCCACCGACCTGCCAGCCAAAAGTGAGCGGCTGATAAGCTGCATCCGTTCCTAAAGCAAAACGTGGTCTGGCTGCGGCAACGCGTTGCAGTATATGCGACCAGTCCACCATTTCCCGGGCATCCTCGATGATATTGCGAATATCATACAAACCACTTTGATGACTGAGCATATGTGCCAGCGTGATCTGGTCTTTGTCTTGCTGGGCAAACTCTGGCCAGTATTCTGCTACAGGTGTGTCATAGCTGATCAGCCCATGACTGACCAAGATATGTGCCAAGGTCGCTAAGACACCTTTGCCTGTGGAATAACACACTGACAGCGTATCCGATTGCCACAGTTCCTGTTCAGATTTTTTGCCGGTATAAATATCCAGGACTTTTTCACCCTGATGATAAACCACCAGTGCAGCACCCCCCTGTTCGGCACGTGCATCTTGAAAACGACTAAACTGCACAGCCAGATCCTGAAAGCGAGGATCAACATAACCTAGATAGTTTTCGGTACTGGCAGATAGATATTGTTTAATCGGTTTCATGCGTCCTTCCTTGATACATGTTTCAAATGAGATCTAATATTTGTACAGGCTGAAATAAAAAAAGCCTAAATCAAGTTTAGGCTTTTTAGATCATTATAAAGCTTTGATGCTACCTGAAACATGCGGTTTCTGGCTTTTCGCATTACGGATCAGGAATTCAGTATCATTGTCTGATTTCACAGTCGTGAACTGCACTTTAGATGGCAAGTACATCGGTAGCTTAAACCACACGTCCGCTTCATAGGCATCTGGCAGGGTCAGGCTGGCTAAAGCTCTCGCCTTACTCCACATGCCATGGGCAATCGCCTGTTTAAAACCGAAAGCTTTAGCTGTTAGTGCATGAATGTGAATCAGGTTAAAGTCACCTGAAGACAGAGCATAGCGACGACCAGTATTTTCAGAAATGTCCCATTCCGCATTCACTTCATAATTCGGTGTTTTGCTTTCTATGGTTTTTGCAGATGCTTTTGCATCAGTTTTTTGACGTGACAAGTAAGTGGTTAATGCTTCAACCACGACATCATTACCAACTTTCACTGTAGTAATGAAATTAAACTGTACGCCTTTATCATGTGGCTGCAACTCACCAAACTTGCAAGATAAAGTCAGCTGTTCATTCACACCCACTTTACGGTATTGCTTGACCTGATTGCGGATATGCACCAACCCTAGAATTGGAAATGGGAAAGCTTCCGAGGTCATCATATGCATTTGCAGACTTTGTGAAAGTACTGCCAGATAGATCGCCGGGATATAACCATTGTTCTTAAAACCACAGACGGCGTTGTAAGCTTTTAAATGCTTTTGATCGACCTTGAATGAATCTACCACGTATTCAACTTGCGGCAGGACCTTTTCACCCTTTGGTTTTTTTGAAATGAGACCCTGAATGATTTTTGGATAAGCAAGATACGGCTTTGGAAGTTGATTAAAATGGCGAGTATGCATACTGAACCTTTGGAATATTTTTATTTCAATTTGGATTGAAAGCCCCTTCTCCCTCTGGGAGAAGGCTGGGATGAGGATAATATCTCATCCTACCTTCTATTTAATTTATTTAACCTTTCCTACGAGGAGAGGGAATTCTTGATCTACTCTACGGGTTAACGTACAGAGAGAAAAGAACTTTTCAGAAAGAATTAAGCCCCTAACAGGCTCTGACCACAGACACGAACCACGTTGCCATTCAAGCCTGTAGATGCAGTTGAAGCGAACATTGCAATCGTTTCAGCGACATCGACTGGTAGACCACCTTGACTCATTGAATTCATACGGCGGCCAGCTTCACGAATTGCGAAAGGAATTGCAGCAGTCATTTGAGTTTCAATAAAACCAGGAGCAACGGCGTTAATGGTAATACCATTGCTTAAAGTTGGGGCTGTATATTTCACAATACCGACTACACCCGCTTTAGAAGCTGCATAGTTAGTTTGACCCAGATTACCTGCAATACCAGAGATTGAAGATACACAGATAATACGGCCGTTAGCGTTCAGACCGTCATTATTCAACAGGTAATCATTAACGCGTTCAATCGCTGACAGGTTGATGTTAATTACCAGATCCCAAAGCTCAGGCTTCATGTTTGCCAAAGTCTTGTCACGGGTAATACCGGCATTATGCACGATAATATCTAAACCGCCCTGCGCAGCTGCCGCCACTTTGATTTTTTCACCAGCATCAGCTGCAGTAATATCAATTGCCAAGGTAGAACCACCGATCTCACCTGCTACACGGTCAAGATCTGCTTGCTGTTGCGGAACGTCCAGACAGATCACATGTGCACCATCACGTGCCAGTACATGAGCAATCGCTTCACCAATACCACGGCTAGCACCTGTGACTACAGCTGTCTTGCCTGCCAAAGGTTTAGTCCAGTCTACATCTTGAGTCGCTGCTTGAGATACGCGAATCACCTGACCAGACACATAGGCAGAACGTGGAGAAATCGCAAAGCGGAGTGCAGATTCGAGATTTGCTTCAGCCCCATTGTCCACATAGATCAGGTTCGCTGCGATACCTTTTTTGAATTCTTTACCCACTGATTTTACAAAACCTTCAAGCGCACGTTGTGCAATTGCCTGCTTCACTGAAGTTGCTGATTCAGGAGTGGTTCCTACAATCACCACACGACCAGATGCCTGGATTTGACGCGCGATCGGATTAAAGAAATCATATAACGCTTTTAAATCGTCCGAATTCTGAATACCAGACGCATCAAAAATTGCTACTTTAAATTTTGATTCTTTGTCGCCCTGATTAAATGCACCCAGGTTCAGACCCGCTTGTGCAGCTGCCTGTTGCAGTTCAGCATTATTTCCCGCATAGCTATTGGCATGAATATTTGCCAAAACCTGTGCAATTGAACCAGTCAAAGTACTGCCAGGTGCAGCACCTACTAAAACGGCGCCTTTGACTACAGGAGTTGCAGAGTCATAGCGCTCAAGGAAGGTTGGGGATGGAAGACCTAGGTTTTTAATGACAAATTTACCAATAGGAGATTTTGCGAACGCTTGGTACTGGTCAGTCATGATTATTATCTCTCATACAAATTAATTTTTGATCGATCTAAAGTTATGCTTTAACTTCAATATAATGTCAGATACTTATAATTCAATAGATCCATCAGATTCTGGTCAATAATACTTGAGATAATAAACAGATGACTTGACCTAAGCGCACTCTGTAATGTCATTCTAGTCAATTCAGCCTATAGCCTTCTATGTTAATGTAGCGACCAAGAAGATGATCAATTTGCCTGGTAAAGCCTTATGAGCAAAACAACTCAAGAAAATCCAGCGGTCGAGAATCCTGTAGCCGAAAGCGTGTCAAAACCATCAACAGCACGCAAGCGCACAAGCAAAACGACGAGCGCAACGTCTGCAGAAAAAAGTCCGACGAAAACCACGCGCCCCCGTGCTACGTCTAATCGTGCGGAAAATACGACTTCAAGCAATAAAACCTTAACACCAAAAACACAGATTTCTGTTCAACAGGACCAAAACATGAGCCAAAATACAGTTCGCCGCGTTGCTATTATCGGTGGTAACCGCATTCCATTTGCACGTTCTAACGGTGCTTACTTTACGGCATCCAATACTGATATGTTCACCGCAGCCCTGAATGGCCTGATTGAACGTTTTAATTTACAAGGTCAACGCCTGGGTGAAGTCGTAGCTGGTGCAGTATTGAAACACAGCCGTGACTTTAACATGACGCGTGAGTGCGTACTGAACACTGCCCTTGCACCTGAAACTCCGGCTTATGACATTCAGCAGGCATGTGGTACTGGTCTGCAAGCTGCATTCCTGGTTGCCAATAAAATTGCATTAGGTCAAATCGAAGTCGGTGTGGCTGGTGGTGTAGATACTACCTCTGACGCGCCAATCGCATTTGGTGATGGTTTACGTAAAGCTTTACTTGAACTGAACATTGCTAGAACAGCAAAAGATCGTTTGAAAGCTTTAACCAAAATTAATGTGAAAGACCTGATGGATGCACCGAAAAATGGTGAGCCACGTACCGGCCTGTCTATGGGCGACCATCAGGCAATCACAACACTGGAATGGGGCATTTCTCGTGAAGCACAGGATGAACTGGCTGCATCTTCACACCAGAAAATGGCAGCAGCATACGAAGAAGGTTTCTTTGATGACCTGATCACACCATTCCTAGGTCTTGAGCGTGACAATAACCTGCGTCCAGATTCTTCAGTTGAAAAACTGGCAAAATTGAAACCTGCTTTTGGTAAGGGCGATGCACGTACCATGACTGCAGGTAACTCTACTCCGCTGACGGATGGCGCATCTTGTGTACTGCTAGCGTCTGAAGAATGGGCGAAAGCCAATGGTCATGAAGTACTGGCTTACTTAACTTTCCAGGAAACTGCGGCAGTTGATTTTGTAGAGAAGAAAGAAGGCCTGTTGATGGCACCTGCTTATGCCGTTCCACGTATGCTGGAGCGTGCTGGTCTGAAACTTCAAGACTTCGACTACTATGAAATCCACGAAGCATTTGCATCGCAAGTACTTTCAACCTTAAAAGCGTGGGAAGATCCGAAATTCTGTAAAGAGCGTTTAGGTCTAGATGCACCATTGGGCTCAATCGACCGTGCCAAATTGAATGTAAAAGGCTCTTCACTGGCAGCGGGTCACCCATTTGCTGCGACAGGTGGCCGTATCATCGCGACTGCTGCGAAACTATTAAACCAGAAAGGTTCAGGTCGTGTACTGGTGTCGATCTGTGCGGCTGGCGGTCAAGGTGTGACTGCGATTATTGAAAAATAATCTTTACACCTGATTTAAAAAAGCACCTCAAGTGAGGTGCTTTTTTATTAGTCACGCAATGCTTTAAGACAAATCAACTTTTAGCATATTCAGTGCGAATTCCCATTTTGATCTCAATCTGGTCATAGCACCACTGGAAAATAAAGGTATAGACCAGAATACATAGCGTTAAACTCAGATCTGTCAAAATTGCCTGCCACAAGCTCATCTCTAAGGCATATGCCACCATCGGAATAGTCGCCAGCATCAAGCCACCTTCAAAACCGAGAGCATGCGCAATACGTACCTTAATGGTTCTTTTCAGCTGATGTTTCGCCTCGATCTTTTCAAAATAATGGTTAAACAGCATATTCCAGACTACGGATGTGACTGCCATGGCAACACCTAAAGTTCCGGTCACTTCCATCGGCAACTGAAAGATATAACTCAGGGCAATGGCAATGATGACCAACAGAATGATCTCATAGCTCAGCGCATGCACTATCCTTCTGCTTGAAATTAACATCTCTGCTTACTCAAATAGCTTAAATAATAGTGCCTAGTTTATTTCCTATTATTTGATTATTCGAGTTAGAATCTTTCAAAAATATTGACAGATTAAAATATGAATATTAATCAGGAACAATTACTGCTGTTTAAAGCAGTGATAGAGACTGGCTCCTTCTCGGCAGCCGCACGCAAGCTTGGCAAAGTGCCCTCTGCTGTAAGTATGGCCATTGCCAACATGGAAATTGATCTGGATTTACAGCTTTTTAAACGGATTGGCCGTGAGCCACAGCCTACAACAGCAGCTCAAGTGCTGTATGAAAAGACTGAACAACTATTGGTAGAAATGAATCAGTGGAAGCAACATGCTCAAGCATTAAGCTCAGGGCTAGAATCTGAACTGAATATTGTCATCGTATCTGAGCTCCTACACACGCGCTGGACCGATTATGTAGTCTTACTGGAACAGCAGTTTCCGGATTTACAAATCAATGTATTTTCTGCCCCGCAAGAAGATGCTCACCGACTGCTATTTGAAGGTGCTGCCCAACTTGCATTGATGTTTGAACGAGAGCAACTGGAGACCCGGGAGCAGTTTGTAGAACTGAAAAAAGAAACGCTGGTTGCCGTTGCCGCGAAATCCCATGCTTTAAGTCAGCTTGATCAGGTTAGCTATGAGCAGATTCTGAATAGTCGCCAGATTGTAGTTGCCAGCCGTGATCATCAGATCAAGCCAGAACTGTTATTTTCCAGAAACTATTGGCGTACCGATAACCATCACTCTGCCTATCGACTGATTAAACAGGGTCTGGGCTGGGGGATTTTACCGATGGAAATGCTGCATGAACATCCACATATTCAGGAACAACTGCATATTCTGGATCTGTATGATTTCACCCCAAAGTTTGATTATTTTGTCGATCTGGTCTGGAGTCGTGAAACAAAACTCGGTCAGGCTGCACATTTTTTGATTAATCACATCAGAAATCAACGCAAAAACACAGATTAGTTACTGAAAATAGTCGGTGAACACTTGGGAAATAAGCACTTTGTGATATAACAGAATGCATAAGCAATAACCTAAGAACTAGATCCAAATGACACAAAGTGCGTTAAACCAACTAAAACAATTCACCACCATTGTTGCGGACAGCAGCGATTTAGCTGCGATTGAAAAATTCCGTCCACTCGATGCAACCACCAATCCTTCACTGATTACTGCTGCCGCCAATCAGGCTGAAAACAAAGCTCTGATTGAAGACGCTTATGCGCAGGCTAAAACCGAAGGTTATATGGGTAATGAACTGATTGAACGTACTATTGACATTCTTACGGTTAAATTTGGTGTGGAAATTCTTAAACTGATTGAAGGCCGTGTTTCTACTGAAGTGGACGCCTCCCTATCTTATGATACTGAAGCGACGATTGCCAAAGCCAAAGAATTACTGGCACTGTACGCACAGTACGGCGTTGCTTCAGATCGTATCCTGATCAAAATCGCATCGACCTGGGAAGGTATTCAGGCCGCACGTGCGCTGGAAGCCGAAGGCATTCATACCAACCTGACCCTGCTCTTTGGTCAGCATCAGGCACATGCCTGTGCAGATGCCAAAGTTACCCTGATTTCGCCATTTGTTGGCCGTATTCTGGACTGGTACAAAAAGGCTGAAGGTGTAGATCAGTATCCGATTGAAAAAGATCCAGGTGTGTTATCGGTAAAAAGTATTTATAACTTCTACAAATCACACGGTATACAGACTGAAGTGATGGGTGCCAGCTTCCGTAGTATTGATCAGGTGCTGGGTCTGACTGGATGCGACCTGTTAACTGTTGCACCCAACCTGCTCGATCAGCTTGAACAGGATAACCGTGTTGTTGAGCCGCAGTTGTCTTCGGATCATGTTCCAAAGCAAGGGACTTTAACTCCAATTAGCCAGGAAGACTTTAAACAGCAATTAGAGCAAGATCCAATGGCTTCCCAGTTACTGGAAGCGGGTATTCAGGGCTTTATTAAAGCACGTGAACAGCTCTCTACCCTGTTAAGCCAAAGTTTTACAACAGATTCAGAAATTAAGGCTTAAATCTTAATTCAGCTCTAAGCCGATACAGGTATAATGCCGCATCGGCTTTTTTGTATGTGGATTTTGCGTGTTTGGTATCACTGATTTAACGACCTTTATCATTGGAACAGCGTTAATTGTGATGTTACCCGGACCAAATTCCCTCTACGTCATGTCGGTAGCTTCTCGCTACGGGATTAAAACCGGATATCAGGCCGCATTCGGTGTCTATGCTGGAGATATGGTTTTAATTTTCCTGACCGCACTCGGTGCAGCATCTTTACTGCATGCTTTTCCGGTCCTGTTTACTATTCTGAAAATTATTGGTGCGGTGTATCTGAGCTATCTGGGTATTAAATTGTTGATTGCGGCTTACCACACCTGGAATACCGTACATAGCAATGCACAGATCCAGCAAGCCGAGCAGAATCTGGAGCAATTACATCCCTTCCGTACCGCGATGACCATCAGCATTCTGAATCCCAAAGCGATTCTGTTTTATCTGTCTTTCTTTGTGCAGTTTGTTGATCCATCCTGTTCATACCCTGCCCTGACTTTTACGATTCTGGCAATTATTTTGCAGATCATCAGCATGTCTTATCTCAGTATTCTGATTTTTTCAGGTGCTACGCTGGCTCAATTTTTTGGGCATCGTTACCGTCTGACTTCACTTTGTGTAGCCAGTGTGGCAATCCTGTTTTGTGGCTTTGGGCTAAAACTTGCGACTTCAACTTTATAAACTGTATGACGTCCCCCATGAGTTACAACCCTACGTGATTTAGGTTGTTTTTGCCTTTAACAGCATTACTGAAGCGCGTATGATAAGTGCACTTTTCAATCATACTGATTATCTCTGCAACGGATATGCAAAAACTCCTTCAAGACTTCTCCCTACCCGCAGCATTTGCCGGTTTTATTACTTTTTTAGTTGGGATCAGTGTTTCCTCTGTGCTGGTAATTCAGGCTGCACAGCTCTTAGGCGCTAACACAGCTGAAATTACTTCATGGTTCTGGGCCTTGGGGATCGGGATTGGTCTTTGCGGACTTATTCTTTCCTGGAGGTTTAAATATCCAGTAGCAACCTCTTGGTCAACCGCAGGTCTGGCCTTAATCCTGGCAACCGGCACAGGCTATAGCCTGCCTGAAGCTTTGGGCGCTTTTCTGGTCTGCGGCCTTGTCACTGCCGTATTGGGGTTTTTAGGTATTTTTGAGAAAGTTCTGCATGCAATTCCGCAAAGTCTAACCAGCGCAATGCTGGCAGGAGTCTTACTTAAATTCGGGATTGGTCTGTTTGCCAGCTTGCAACATGAGTTGGGCTTTATCCTGTGTCTACTCGCTGCCTATATCATTGCCAAGCGGCTATCGCCCCGTTATAGCATTGTGGTTACCGTGATTGCTGGTGTCGCCCTATGTCCCATATTTCTGGACTTTAATCCACCGAGCCTGCATTGGTCACTGGCTCATCCAGTCTGGGTGAGCCCTGAATTTTCCTGGACTGCGATTCTTGGTCTGGCCTTGCCACTCTTTGTTATTAATATGGCATCGCAATATTTACCAGGCTTGGCAATGATTAAAAGTTATGGTTATACGCCACATGTTAATCAGCTGATTGGCTGGACCGGCACTGCTCAGACCTTACTGGCTCCTTTTGGCTGTTTTGCCGTCAATATTGCAGCGATTAGCGCCGCGATCAGCCTGGATGATCAGGCCCATCCAGATAGCAAGAAACGTTATATTGCTGGCATGAGCTGTGGTTTCTTCTATATCCTCATGGGCTTATTTGCAGCCACACTGACCAGTATTCTTTTAGCTTTCCCCGCCGTGTTTATTACTGCACTGGCAGGTATTGCCCTGTTGGGCACCATTGGACATAACATTACACTTGCTTTCAGCCACATGGATGAACGCGAGGCGGCATTATTAACTTTCCTGTTTAGTGCTTCAGGAGTGCAATTCCTTGGCATCGGTTCAGCATTCTGGGGACTATTGTTTGGCCTGATGGTACATCTGTTCTTTAAATGGCGTAAAACTTATTAAGAGTCTTATTTTAATTAAGGTTGGATAACACACCAATAGGTGATTGCAGAAATTGAAGTGTCTGTTCAAAGGTCTGCTGGCTTTCTTTTTTACCCATATAAAACTGATATTCATGAATCAGCCAGGCTTTTGATTCTGGATAAAAGATTTCCTTTACCGGCACCTGATTCGCTTTCAAAACCTGCACAAATGGATAGGACTGCGTTTCTGTGAGAAAATCCTTGTTTCCGCCACTGATCAGCACTGGTGGATAATTTGGAGTGATGTGCTGAATAGGTGAGATCTTTTTCAAGAACTCCGCATCATGCCGGCGATCACCTGTATAGGCCTGCACCATATTATGAACTCCCCATTCAATCAGTTTGATTTTTTCTGGTGTCGTATCCACAAACGCGTTCAGGTCATAAATACCACAGTGTAGAATCAGTCCTTTAAGCTGTGCAGGCTGGATTGATGACACAAAGTCAGAGTTGCGGGCAAAAACCGGATTGGTTAACAAGGCCGCATAATGACTGGCGAGATTGGCACCGGCAGAATCTCCAGCCAGATAAAGCTGATCTGGATCAATCTTGTATTGGGAAGCATACGTCTGGAGATAGGCCAATGCCATATTAATTTGCTGTAGCTGGCTTGGATAAGTTGACCGAGGAGCAAGCTGATATTGCACAGACACCACGTTATAACCTTTTGATGCCAGCAGTTTAAAATAACCCCGTGCATGTTCGCGAGATCCGGAAATCCAGCCACCGCCATGAATCCAGATCACTGTTGGGCGCTGTTCCAGTTGAGTCATATTTTGTGGCTGGTATAAGTCCAAACCCAGCCGCCGATCAGAATCATAGAGAATATTTTGCTGCACAATGACATCATCCGGTGCATAACGATCCATGATTTTCTGCTGTACAGCTGTCGTCATATTAAAAGCAGTGGCAATAATTTTACTGTTCTGTGCCGTACTCTGACAGCCATATAACCCACATAAAAAGATTAAGCCTAATAACCCTTTTCCAGCTTTGACTATATGTGTATTCACCATATCTTGAATATTTCCACTAATAATTTTCCAAGTTTCAACGTTCTATATATTTTAACCCAACCAGCTTAATAGAGATTGAGCAAACCTGCTTAAAATCCGGGTATTCCAGTCTGTTTTATCTGCCAATCAGTCTACAGTTTTTTGTAAATATATCACTGTAATTTAATGAATTTTCAGATTTTTTTATATTTTGCAATTGAACCCCCTCCATCACTATGCTATCAATAGTTTAAAGCAAGACAAAAACGAAACCGGAGTATAAATAAGATGGCCTATCAACATATTTTAGTCCCTGTGGACGGTTCAGAAATTTCCTTTTCAGCAGTACGTCATGCTGCAAAAATTGCGAAAGCTTTTGGTAGCAGACTGACACTCGTCAGTCTGATTGCAGAAAATCCTTTTACTGAGGCAGATTTCTACTATAGCTCTGCCATTATGAAAGAATATTTTGTTGAAGCCCATGCCAATGCAAAAAAAGCATTGAAACAAGCAAGCATCATTGCCCAAGAAGAAGGTGTGGAAGCCGAAACACATATTGTGACTGGTTTGGTGAATGCCGAGCATGTCGCAAATACTGCAGAAGAAACTGGCGCAGATTTGATTGTGATGGGTTCACATGGTCGTAAAGGCTTCCAGAAGATCATTCTGGGCAGCTTTGCACAAGATGTTCTTGGTGTGTCGGAAACTCCAGTGCTGATCATTAAAAAATAATCTGGTTCTGCGCATCCCTTGATGCGCATGACAATAAATCATGCTTTAAAGCACTGCTATTATTCATCACGCCAGCTACAGCTGTAGCCTGTTTCCAAGCGTGCATCATTATCAGGAATTTTTATGAAGCATTATCAACATATCCTGGTCGCAATTGATGAATCGCCTATCTCTTATGCGGCTGCAGAACATGCGCTCGATATTGCAAAAGTTTTTGGCAGCAAAGTGACCTTAATCAGCGTCATTGCGGTTGATCCTTTTTCTGGAGTAGATTTTTACAAGGTTGCCCCAGCTGTTACCGATTATTTTATGCAGGCCGAGCAAAATGCACTGGATAGGCTTAATGATCTAAAACATACCTTTACACGTGAAGGTATAGATCTGGATATTCGGATTCTACACGGCATGTCACCCTCGGAGGGCATTCTGCAAACCAGTCATGAATTACCTGTAGATTTGATTGTGATGGGTTCACATGGGCGTAAAGGATTACAAAAACTGATTTTAGGCAGCGTGGCACAAAATGTACTCGGCTTGGCTGAAACTCCAATACTAATTGTCAAAGAATAAATACCCTTCCTTGCTCATCAAAAAGCCTGTCATTAAGACAGGCTTTTTGATTTTCTAGAAACTAGCGAATTTTCTGGTTCAATTGGTTGAGGAACATTTCCGCTTCCAACTGGGAGCTGAACACTTTGATATATTCACCAGATTTCTGTACCGAATTTGGCGTGTATTCCAGATGAAGTTCGAATACTCCACGCGTACTGTCCTTGATGACTCGCACAGCAATAATGTGTTGAGTATTTAAATAAAATCCATCCTCAATTTTAAATAACATTTCAATTTGCCCAATTATCAGATCATCTTGATCTTTACATTGTGAGCGCCTGAAATTGGCGTCACACATACTTCGATATGTGTTGCTATAGTAAAGCAAAATTTAATACATACTTTCTTTAACAACATATTGAATAAATATTACTGATGTTCTAAATAAAAAAGCCGGATATTAAACTCGGCTTTTTCAACAAGGTTTAATTAAACACTGAGCATACTGTTCAAGGTTTCACAAACATTTTTAGATTTTACCAGGGGCTTCAGAGCTTCAAGCTGAGCTTTCACTTCACTACGTTGCGGTTCAGCCAGAGTATACCAACGAGAGAGAACTTGAAGCAGACGTGAACCGACAATCGGGTTTTTCTCATCCAGATATTTCGCCAAAGTAATATAGTGCTGTACACCAAAACCCCAGGTATTGACCGGATTTGCATTCACCCCCCCACTTACAGCACGAATACGGTTCGGCACAGCCAGATCATAATCAGGATGCTGTGTCAGATAAGCAATCGTTTCAGCAGTTGCTTGAGGATGCGCCGCCTGAACCATAAACCATTGATCTAAAGATAAAGCTTCATCTTCAAAACGGCTATAGAAGTCTGCTAGAACTTCTTGGGCTTGTGGTGCATCATTCCAGACCAGGACTTTAAGCGCTCCCAGACGTTCAGACATGTTCCCAGTATGATACTGCTCATAAGCCAAATCAAAAGCAGAGTCATCCCCTTGACGTGCGATCATGGTAAGCATGATATTTCTTAATGCACGGGTACCCATTGCCTGAGAGAAATCAGATTGCAGATCTGGATCAAGTGACAGGTAAATTTCTTTGGCAGTGTCAGCAAAAGCACGTGCCAATTTATTCAGTAAGGCGTTACGTTTTTCCTGAATTTTGCTTGGACGATAGTCCACATCAATACGGCTGCCAAGATAACCCTCAGTTGGCACATCAAACAGACGAGATGCCAATAACGGATCCTGTTCAATCACCCCCGGCAAGGTATTCAACATCGCCTGCACATAAATGTCCGCAGGCTGATCATTCAGGAGAATACGCTCAAGTAAAGTCTGGGTCGCCTGCCAGCGATTAAAACCATTGGTTTCATACTGTAGCAAGAAGGCCAGCTCTTTATCCGAATAGTTAAATTCCAGATTGACTGGTGCCGAGAAGTTACGCAGTAATGACACCATTGGTTTTGCTTTTACCCCAGTAAATTCGATACGTGCCTGCTCCTGATCAAACAGGTACACTCCATCTTTGACACCATTTTCAAACAGCGCTGCTGAATTCAAGGTCAGCTGTTCACCACTCTCTGCATCAAACAGGGCCAATGCCACCGGAATCGGGACTGCTTGCAGATTTGGATATTTCGGGTGTGCTTTCAGGCTTTGTTTAAAGTTCAGGCAATAGGTCTGTGCTTCTGCATCATATTCACCATGCACTTCCAGCTTTGGGGTACCTGGCTGGTTATACCAGATCAGGAAGCTGGACAGATCGACACCAGAACCTGCGCTCAATGCTGCAACCCAGTCTTCCACCGTCACTGCCTCACCATCATGTCGGCGGAAATATTCATCTGTACCCATACGGAATTTAGCTTTACCGAGCAAGGTCGCCATCATGCGGTTAATTTCCGCACCTTTTTCATACACCGTCGCAGTATAGAAGTTATTAATTTCGACAAAATGGTCTGGACGTGGTGGATGCGACAATGGACCTGAATCTTCAGGGAACTGATGCGCCTTAAGCACTGCAACATCATCAATACGCTGCACTGCTGCAGACTGCAGATCTTCAGAGAAAGACTGGTCACGGAAGACAGTCAAACCTTCTTTTAAACATAACTGGAACCAGTCACGGCAGGTAATACGGTTACCGGTCCAGTTATGGAAATATTCATGTGCGATCACTGACTGTACCCGCATGATTGCAGCATCAGTGGTAAATTCTTCATCTGCCAGTACACATGAAGTATTAAAGATATTCAGACCTTTGTTTTCCATTGCGCCCATATTAAACGCGCTGGTGGCAACAATCATGTAATTATCAAGATCATAAGGACGACCATAGTGTTCTTCATCCCAACGCATAGAGTGCTTTAAGGCTTCCATCGCAATTTTACATTTTGGAATGTCTTTCTCTTCAGCATAAATTTCAAGTGCTACATCACGGCCTTCAGAAGTGGTATAGCGATCTTTCATCACAGCCAGATCACCGATCACACAAGCAAACAGGTAACTTGGTTTCTTGGTTGGATCTTGCCAGATTGCATAGTGACGGCCTTCCCCCGCTTCACCCGTTTCAATCAGGTTACCATTGGCAAGAAGTACCGGGAATTTCTTGTCTGCTTCAACACGTGTAGTAAAAACAGACAGGACATCCGGACGGTCCGGATAGAAGGTAATTTTACGGAAGCCTTCTGGTTCATTCTGAGTCACAAACAGATCCGAACTGGCTTGATACAGGCCTTCTAATTGGGTATTGGATTCAGGATGAATACGAACAACGGTTTTAATCGTAGCCTGATCCGGTGCATTGCCAATCACTAACTGTTCAGTATCAAGCTTGTACTCACTTTCAGAAAGTGGCTTACCATTAACATGAATTGATTGCAGTTCCAGATCACGACCGAGTAAAACCAGCTCACCTTCAGTCTGACGCTGCATTACCAGTGTAGCGCTGACCAGCGTATGATCTGCATAAACCTGAATATTGAGCTCAACCGAGTCAACGATATAAGAAGGTTTTTGATAGTCTTTTAAATAAATGGTTTGATCTGCTTCGATCGCTGGATTAGCCGCAATATTCATATTAATGTCCTGATCTTTTTACACAGCTTATGTAAAGCAAAAAATGTTAATCATATTGATCATACGACAACTTATTCTGCCTGTCTGTGCATTTCATTGTGTTTTTATATATGGGACTAAACTGGAGTTATTTCAATTCAGGTATTTAAATTACTGAAAGTAATTGACTTATATTTAAACAATAAACAAAAATATGCCGTCTTAAGATATTACTAAAATAAATATGAAAAAAATTCTAATGCTTGCCGGCTTTTCTGTTTTCCATATCGCTTCTGTTCAGGCTGCAAACTATTCAGGGAAAATGCCCTATCAATGTCTGGCTTCCACACAAACCAATACAATTCTCATGATCAGTGTCGCCAATCCTGAACCTGACCAGATGCAGGATGTGATGTATTTTCCACATTTAAAGCAGATTGATTTATCGTACGATTCTGCTATGGGTGTGGGGAACCCACCCTCTCTCATACATTATAATTACTTTGAAATGCTCAGAGAAAAACAAACAGGTGAATATACGTTTGCTGTAAATAAAGACAATAAAATTCTTTTTGCCGTGTATACCAGCCCACAACTGAATATGCCAATCTCGTTTGGAATACAGCTAAATCTGGCAAGAAAGGAAGCACTGAATCGCAAGTTAGCCAATCAGTTGCGTACATGTATTTAAGCTTATGTACATTTTCATGCACAAGGCTGTATTGAAAAGCACACTAATATGGAATTAAGTATCTCTAAGCCAGAAACCATTCATTTCAATAATGGTTTTAAATATTTCTAATATTAAATAAATCAATATCATAAATTCAATTTATTCTGTATTTCAAAAGTTCAGCACATAAAAAACTGTTTTGTGCATACTTCTTGCTTTTATTTAACAGTGCAGATTACACAACTATATCTACAATAAAAAATGAGGTAAACTATGTATCTTAAAGAACATATCGTACGTGTTGAAAACATCAAGACCCTGCAAGCACTCGATCAAGCCAATATTGACCATAAAGTAATTGCACTGTTTATGAGCTGTGAAGGCATCAAGATGCAAGCCTATGAAGTGGGTGCTATTCTGAACAGCTATAATGCACTTGGTTCCAAAAAGGTTCAGCCTAAAAAAGTCCAGGCTTTAATTAATGCCAAACATCTGGGTGAAGAGGACGAAACCCTGCCTTGCCCAGTCTAAAGGCCATTTTCAACAATACATAGAAGGCCACTTAAGTGGTCTTCTTGCATGTCTGATTATCAGCTCATGATGAAAACTTTAGCCTGAACCACACCTGCCCCAAGCTGCACTGTGTATAATGATTTTCCTTCTTCATTTTACGACTGCTAGTTGATATGACGCTTAATGTTTTGCAAAAACAGCTTGATGAAAGTACCGCATGTCCCTTGTGTCAGGCAGCAATGTACTGGGTCGAGGCAGAACAATTTGATCAGGAACTGAATTATCACGAATGCAGTCACTGTCATCATCAGCTTTATCCTGACCAAAAACATAATTGCTTCTGTGAAAAATGTCTGGCCAATCGTAGACGTCAAATGAAGGAAACACGTCTCCAGGAAAATCGCCAGCATCAAAGTAAGAAAGATGTACATCAATATGAATTAGGTCAGCTCAGCTTTTTAAACAAATTATTTCTGCTGGCGATTCTGGATGATCATGTACATGAGCACAGCCAGCACGCTGAATATATAGACTGGGATCAGATCAAATATCACAACATCAGTCCAAATTATCTGATGCAAAATGCTTTGGTTAAACGCCTCAGCAAGGAAAATATTCTGAGTCTGAAAGACTTTAATGCCGATCAGCAGCACTATTATATTAATGTGCGTCTGGATGGTTATTCAGAGCCGAGCCTGTTCAGCATTACCCAGCAATTACGCCATTGGTTCTTTGAGAACTTAAGCAAAGGTGTGCCTTTTAAAAGTGCAGATGAAGTTAAAGAAACCCTATATTTTCTGCTGTATCAGGAAGTGATTCAATTTGCCCAGTTTTATTGTCGTAGCTGGGGCATTCAGATTGCAGGTAATAAAAGTTTTCAGACTTTCTGCTACCGCATGCTGGATGTATTGGCAGTCGGCCAGATTTATTATCTAGTACAAACGGCGCTGGAATACTTATACAAACAAAAAGCCTTGCAAGCCCGCAATGAAAATTTCATCAATACGAATTTACTGAAAAAAACCCTGCAGCAGTACCGTGAACGTGCCATCAACGAAAAATGGGAAACCTCTACCCTGCCGCGCCCACCACAATTGCCTTTAAGCAAAATGAGTGCAATTCTGTTCTTTCATTTTCTTGGCTATAATGAAAATATTTTCTTCCAGCCAATCTGGCGTTCATGGCAGCAGATTGAGCCTCGTTTAAAATTCTATTCCAATAAACGCTGTATGCATTGTGGTTCCGAGGAACTGACCGTGGATTATGATGCCACGGACTATGTCAGTCTCTGCTGCCGCAACTGCAAACATCAAGACCATTATTTTACCCGCTGATGGATTCAGCCAGACGCACTGTGAATATCAATATGAATACCAATCTTTCTCAACTGCACCATGACATTCTAAAAGGTGTTTGTGATACCTGGACAGCATTACAACAACAGCAACCCTTAGTGCATATCATGACCAATGCTGTTGCCAGTAATTATGTAGCGAATGTTCTACTGGCTGCGAATGCTGCACCTGCCATGATTGACAATCCTTTTGAAGCTGAAAATTTTGCCCGAATTGCAGCAGCCGTCAGTTTGAATCTAGGAACACCAACATCTGAACAAGTTCAGGCCATGCTGATTGCTGCACAGACTGCGAATGCGATTAAAAAACCCTGGGTGCTGGATCCCGTTGGTTATGGTTCAATTCTGCACTGGCGCTCAGAAGTGACTGACCAATTAATGGCATTTCAGCCAACTATTGTACGTGGCAATGCCTCCGAGATCGGTACTCTGGCAGGCAAACAGGTTACAGGCAAAGGTGTAGGTACGACATTAGACAGCTCAGAAGTCTATCAACAAGCTAAATCATTGCTGGCACAATGCCAGTGCATCGCCATTTCCGGAGAATCAGATTACATCATCTCCCAGGATTATCCTGTGATTAAGGTGATGGGCGGATCAGAATTACAGCCACGTGTGACTGCAACAGGTTGTGCCTTGGGTGGATTGATTGCAGCTTATAGTGCTGTGGCTAACCCAGTAATTGCGGCAACTGCTGCACATCTGCATTTCGCGATTGCCGGTAAAAGGGCTGCTGAAATTACCTCTACACTGGGCAGCTTTAATGTTGCCTTTATCGATCAGATTCATCTGTTGAATCCTGAAATTATTCAACAATATGCTGATTTTGAGCTGCTTTGATTTATTATCATTAAGGAAAGCTGTGTCTAGTGCACAGATTTCCCGAAAGCCAGATTCATAATTGTTTCAGAAATTGTTTTGAAATCTAAGCGGCAAACACACATCAATCCTTTCCCATCAAAATAGTCTGGCACGTGCTGCATAAAGAACTGGTAATGAACATCACTGCGTTTGCGCAGTCGAATCAACTGATCTGGCGTGACTTTAGGCATCAGTGCCGGTGCAACATAAATACCCTGTCCACGTTTATCTACCTGAGACTTGTATCTGTGCATCAGCTCAAGTACGGATTGATAAGCAGTCGGCATGGTGTAACCTTTTCTTGGATAGAAATAACGACTACGTGAGGCAAACAAGGTATAGACCTTCGGTTGCATCAAGGTGGTGACAAACCAAAGTGGAATGGCCGGATAACGTAAACGATAGCGCAAAGCCACACGAATGGCAGTCTTTAAAGTTAGATTACTACGACGATACTGTTCCAGTACTCCGGCACGTGAAGTCACCACAAAAATAGGTTTGTCCTGCAGCTGCAATTTGAGAATTGGCATAATATTCTGGCCAATCAGCTGCTCTCCGACGAAATACTGTATGACTGGTACAGAGACTGCTTCTGGATCATGTACATATTGATATAGCTGTTCAACAGACGCAAAGGGAAAAATGAGTTGATCAAATTCCAGCATCTGCTGAAAAAAATCATGTTTCTGCTGGGCTGGCAAAGTTGCAAAATCAATGATGGTTTCTCTGATTTTCATGTATGTCATCCATTGAAGCGGCAGGCAGATCAGTTAATTCATGATACTTTTCTACTGATTCCGAGCTAAAAGCGTGTGATTAGTAAATCTTCTGATTTGGCAGATTAGCATAGGATTTTTAAGTTCTTATACACAATATCAGACTTATCATTTACCAAATAGTTCACTATAAATTTAAGTTATTGAATTTAATAGTTATTATATATAAATTATGAGACCTGTATCAAGCTTTTATTTAACTATGTATTTTTAACCTCGATTTTTTTGAAGAAAATAAGCAATTTTTATAGTTTTTAGCTGACTGACTAATTTCCAAGCTTAAAATTATTCTACTGTCTGTATCACAGTATTTAGGCATAAAAAAGCCAGCAAGTAACTACTTGCTGGCTTTTCCTAGATAAACCAGTTTAAGTCAGAACATCAAACTTAACCTTGGTAATGGATATTCACCGACTTAATACGATTGTTTTCCATTTCAGTCACTTGGAAAGTAACCTGTTGATGCTCCAGTGTTGTACCAACTTCTACATGACCATTGGTTTTATCCAGAATCAGACCTGCAACACTGATATAACCAGCATCTTCTTCAATTAGATCCAGCATACCTAGCTCTAGTTCCAGCTGATACAGATCCAGCATGCCTGAAGCAATCCAATGCGTATCATCCACACGAACTAAATCCAGCTGTTCGTCTGCATCCGGGAATTCCCCTGCAATCGCTTCAAATACATCTAGTGGTGAAATCAGACCCTGTACATGACCAAACTCATCACTCACCAGAACCAAAGAACCTTTAGAAGTCCGCAAGGTATTAATTGCATCAATAACCTTCATATTTTCAAAGATAAAGATAGGACGATGACGCTTAATCAATGCTTTTAACGCTTCTGGTTCTTCCAGTACATCCAGCAATTCTTTGGCACGAACAACGCTGATCACCTTATCCAGACTGCCACGACAGACTGGAAACAGACTATGCGGTACCGACAAGATTTTTTCACGAATCTGCTCTGGGCTATCATCAAGATTTACCCAAGAAATATGGCCCCGCGGTGTCATAATAGATGCTACAGAACGTTCCGCTAAGGTGAGCACGCCACCAATCATATAGCGCTCTTCATCTGCAAAGGTTTCTTGTGCTTCAGCATTCATATCTGGACTGCTGGTTTCTACTCGGCCGCCCATCAATTTTAAAATCGAGTCGGCAGTACGATGACGTAATGGAATTTTTGCTTCATGTTTTGCAACATTGCGCTGACCAAACTGGTTAAACGCCTCAATAGCAATAGCAACACCAATACCTGAATAGATATAGCCTTTTGGAATATGGAAGCCAAAACCTTCTGCAATCAAGCTGATACCAATTAAGAGTAAGAAACTTAAACACAAAATCACGACGGTTGGATGACGATTGACAAAGGCAGTCAATGGCTTAGATGCAAGTAACATCACCAACATTGCAACCACCATGGCAATCATCATCACATAGATGTTGTCGACCATACCAATTGCGGTAATGACTGAGTCTAAAGAAAAAACTGCATCTAAAATAATAATTTGCACTACAACTGCGGTAAAGCTTGCATAAACTACATTTGTCGTGACTTTGACTTCGGGTTTACCTTCCATCTTCTCATGTAGTTCTCCTACTGCCTTATAGACAAGGAATAAACCGCCTCCCAAAAGGATGAGGTCACGTCCTGAGAAGGTTTTTTCAAATATGGTAATTAACGGTTCGGTTAAGGTAACCAACCAAGAGATTGCAAATAACAATCCTAAACGCATAAACAACGCCAGAGATAAACCAATGACACGGGCTTTATCACGCTGTTCTGGGGGTAATTTTTCTGCAAGAATTGCAATAAAGACTAGGTTATCAATACCTAATACGATTTCTAGAATAATAAGCGTAATCAAACCAACCCATATCCCCGGATCTAATAAAAACTCCATTAGTTCATATCTCCGAGATAGTTAGCTGAAATCGAAATATAAAGTAGACCTGCGCACGGCGACGGATCCATAAAAGTAACCTTTTTGACTTAAGACTCTCTTATTATGCACAAAGCTTTTAATTTGTAATGGTCTTTTTATATTAATTCCGTAAATACTTGTTTATATAGAAGTCTATACAAACTGGTTAATGATTAATAGCCAGGATTGTTCTTCAGTGCTTCACTTAACCCCTGTCGTCGTATTAGTTTAGCTGATATGCGAAAAAAGCGTTGCTTTCCAAGTCACTCATCAGTTTTCGTAAACAATCACCCTCTCATCATCAATATCAGTACCAGCTTTTCTCAGATATATCCCTAAATAGAGATAACGCTTAGAGATATTTTCATAAATAGTTTTAGTAACGAATTTCTTCATATCGGAATGAAGAATGACTTAATAAAGACGCCACTATCCTCCAATCACTGATCTTCCCCACGCTTTCCTTATTTTATTTTAAAAATTAAAGTGACATTCATCGGGTTAAATACACCTTCAAGTTTAAATCTTACTACTAAATCTTTCTTTCATATAATTTTATTTATAATTGGATCAAAATTCATAACAAATTTCCCGATGTATGGCAGAAGTAAATAGGTAACAGATGAGTTAAAAATAGGTAAACTTAGGTCTTTCTCGACCAGCCGGTAATTTGTGTCAATTATTAGCATTATTAAAAACATTGATTCACATTTTGTCGCATTTTTTAAAAATAATGGTTGAAACTTATATAAACATTTTCATAGAATGTAACTGCCTTACAAAAATAAATACAAGGAATCTACCATGACTAAAAAGTATGCGAAGTTTTTACCTTCAACAGAAGAATTTACTTTAGAAAATTTTCCCTACTATTGGGTTACTCAAGTCCACGCACAATATGTTTTAAATGTTGACCACGCGCTCAAGAAATATGGCGTTGACAATTCACGTCGCCGTATTCTGCTTGCCTTAAAAGCGAAACCACATGCGAGCGTGTCTGATCTTTCCGAGATGGTGGTTTCTAAAATGTCGACCACCACGAAAATCGTCTATCGTCTTAAAGACGAAGGCCTGGTTAATACTTATTCTTGTGAAGACGATGCACGTATTACGCGTGTGGTTCTTACAGAAAAAGGACATGAGATGTTCCATAAGATTAATGACCTGACTAACATTGTTCTGGAACAGTCATTTGAAGGCCTAACACCACTTCAAATCGAAAAAACCATGGAAAGTTTACGTCACATCTTCAAAAACCTTGCGCGCTGATCTAAAAACTATAAAAAACTGATCAGGCACTAGCGTGACTTAAGCAGAAAGATGAATTCATAGGCTAGCTTTATCTTTCTGCTTCTTCAGGAATCATTCAAAAAAATTCATTTGGGGACTGATTTTTTTGATCACCTCCTTGGGTACATGTGAACACTCAAACTCTTCTACGGGAAATCCCTCAACAAAAGACTGTATATTCGATGATTTCAGATTTAGCCATTCATCCATACGCTGATGTGGAATCACAATAACAGAACGCTTGATATTTCCCGGTTCATGGAAATCCTTCATCATAGGATGATCAATTGCGTCCATGGTAATCATGGTGCTTGAACGTACGATCTCATCCTGCACGCGCGCAATTTCATATAGGGCAGCAATATAAAATGCTTTCCCATCCTTACGTCTTACACCCCAGCGCTGTGGCTTATTATCAAAATATTTAGACTCATAAAACTCTGTTACCGGAATTACGCCAAATTTACATTTCGCTGTTGCCTCGGCAAAACTAGGCTTTTGCAGCAAGGTTTCATTACGGGCATTATAGGTGCGAGTTCCGATGGTTTGATCCTCAGCCCATTTTGGAATTAAACCAAAATTCACCGAGCGCCATTCCAAACCAAATTCTGACTTGAATAACAAAGGCAGCTGGTAATTTGGATAGACTTCTTCTGGATATTCAAACGGAATTTCAGGAAGATTAAGGTCATGCAGTTGCTGCAAGGTGAGCGGTTTAAAATTAGCGCACATAAAGTCTTTAAAAACAAAAAATCACCGAAATATTATAATACTTCGGTGATCACAGACCTGTGTGTTTTTGCTAACAGGACTATTGTTTTGGCAAGGTCATCCAATGTGTACGGGTAAATTCCTCAAAGATCCAACGTCCATTAAAACGCCCCAGACCTGAGTTTTTCTCCCCACCAAATGGTGCATTCGGTTGGTCTGCAACCGTAATTCCATTAATGTGCGTCATACCCGCATCTATTTGAGCAGCAAAACGTTCACCGCGTTCAATATTTGAGGTACAGACTGCGCTGGAAAGCCCAAAGCGAGAGTTATTTGCCAAATTCAGTGCATGTTCTTCATCATCTGCTTTTAGGATCGGTAGAATCGGACCAAAACTTTCTTCCTGAGCGATTTCAAAGTAAGGATCGACATGAGTAAAGATATGCGGTGCCAACACATTTCCTTCTATACCGCCTTCATAGACCAACTGTGCATCTAGTTGTTTGGCATGTTCGATAATCTTGCGATGCTTTTCAACTTGGCTCTGATTAATAATTGGTCCAATGATGGTTTCTGGCAAGTCTGGATTACCCACAGGGATGGTTTTCACGCGCTCTATCAGTTTATCTACATAAGCATCATGCAAGCTCTGATCAACAATGACCCGATTGGTGCTCATACAGATCTGTCCTTGATGCATAAAGCGTCCCATAACAGTAAGTTCTACTGCCAGATCCAGATCCGCATCATCCAGAATTACTAGTGGTGCATTACCACCCAATTCCAGTGCAAGACGTTTCATACGCGAACTTGACAGTGCTTTACTTCCCACACCCTGCCCAACTTCAGTTGAACCGGTAAATGAAATCATTTTTGGAATAGGATGTTCGACAAAATAATCACCGATTTCTTTGCCAGCACCGACTACCACATTAAAGACGCCATGTGGCGTACCCGCTTCTTCTAATAATTTTCCAAGCAGTGTTCCACCTGTGACTGGCGTATCGCTGGCCGGCTTGAGCACAACCGTATTTCCGCAAGCGATTGCGGTAATAACTGAACGCATGGATAAATGAAAAGGGAAATTCCAAGGGCTGATTACTGCAATCACACCGAGCGGTTTACGTATCACAATACTTTTACGTGCAGGATCTCGACTTTCCAGCTCTTCTGGCTGGATAAGATCCGGGAATTTAGCACTTTCCTGAATGATTCCCAGCGATGCATCTACTTCAAGATTTGCCTTAAAGCGCGTACTGCCAGATTCCTGAATCAACCAGTCTACAATCTCTTCACGGCGTCGCTGAATGATATTGGCCAGATTTTGGATCAGCCCTTTACGCACCTGAACCGAAGTTAAGGCACCTTGCTCAAACGCTGCAAGCGCTGCCTGATAAGCACTATCTACATCTTCAGTACTTGCTGCCTGCAAGGTAAAAATTTCCTGTTGAGTATAGGGATTAAAATTTTGAATCGTGTGGATCGAGCCGCCTTGCTGCCATTGCCCGCCAATAAATTGTTGATCTAGATTTTGATAGGCTGTCATTTCCATCCCTACAACTTGTGAATTTTTCTCTACTTTATCAGAACAATTTTATAGATCAGAGCTGAGCGACGAATTGTTACGCTTTTATCGACAAATTTATATGTTTTCTATTTTTAATAACTGATTCATTTTAGATAGCCAACAAAAAAGCCTCCGAAGAGGCTTTTTTAGATCAGACAGGATTAGTCACCTGTATAACCTTTCAATTTTAAACGCGCTGCATGAAGTAAAGGCTCTGTATAACCTGCAGGTTGCTCACCACCCTTGAAAATCAGGTCAGAAGCAGCCTGGAATGCAATATTGTTATCAAAGTCAGCTGCCATTGGCGTGTAGAATGGATCATTGGCATTTTGCTCATCCACAATTTTTGCCATACGCTGCATCACTTCTTCAACCTGTTCACGACTTACGATACCGTGACGTAACCAGTTTGCAACGTGTTGAGAAGAGATACGTAAAGTTGCGCGGTCTTCCATCAAACCTACATCGTTGATATCAGGCACTTTTGAACAACCCACACCCAGATCAACCCAACGAACCACATAACCCAAGATACCCTGACAGTTATTTTCCAGTTCTTTCAGTTTCTCTTCTTCTGTCCAGTTGGTGTTGGCCGCCAATGGTGGTGTTAACAAGTCATCAAGAGGCAATGCTTCAGTTGCAAGTAATTCTTGCTGACGGTTTGCCACATTAATTTGATGGTAGTGAATCGCGTGAATCACTGCGCCTGTTGGAGACGGTACCCATGCACAGCTTGCGCCTGCTTCTGGATGCTCAGTCTTGGTTTTGTACATGTCTAATAGCATATCCGGTTTCGGCCACATACCTTTACCAATCTGTGCTTTACCACGCAAACCTGTTTGCAAACCGATCATTACGTTACGGTTTTCATAAGCCGGGAACCATTTTTGACCTTTAATTTCACCCTTACGAACGAATGGACCTGCTTCCATGAAGGTATGGATTTCGTCACCAGTACGGTCCATGAAACCGGTATTAATGAAGATCGTGCGGTCTTTGGCCTGAGCAATACAGTTTTTCAGGTTAACAGAAGTACGGCGTTCTTCATCCATAATCCCGATTTTCAGGGTTTTTGCAGGTAAGCCAAGCGCTTGTTCAGCACGCTCGAACAGTTCTACTGCAAATGCCACTTCTTCAGGACCATGCATTTTTGGCTTCACGATGTACATCGAACCTTTACGTGAGTTCTTGATCGTGTTTTCACCACGAATGTCAGCAATCGTAAGAAGCGGAGTAACCAATGCATCCATGATGCCTTCATAGATTTCTTCGCCATCTACCAAGATCGCCGGGTTAGTCATCAAGTGACCTACGTTACGAAGTAACATCAATGAACGGCCGTGAACTTTAGTTTCACCACCTTCAAGATTTTTGAAGGTACGGTCAGCATTCAGTTTACGGGTAACTGTCTTACCGTTCTTTTCAATTGACTCTTCAAGCGTACCGCGCATCAAGCCTAACCAGTTACGGTAGCCTTCTACTTTTTCTTCTGCATCAACGGCTGCAACTGAGTCTTCCAAGTCTTGGATTGTCGTTACAGCAGCTTCAAGAACTACGTCTTTTACGCCAGCTGCATCAGTTTGACCAATTGCGCTTGCTGCATCAATTTGGATGATTGCATGTAGACCATTGTTTTTAAGTACAACTTCTGTCGGTGCAGCAGCTTCGCCGTTATAACCGACGAATTTAGATGCATCTGCAACAGTTGTTGTAGAGCCATCTTTTAGCGTTACAACAAGCGCATTTCCTTCAACCGCATATTTGGTTGCATCAGCATGTGAACCATTTGCCAATGGGAAAGTTTGGTCGAGATAGTTTTTCGCAAATGCGATAACTTTTTCGCCACGTTTTGGATTATAGCCTTTTCCTTTTTCTGCGCCATCTTCTTCAGAGATAACGTCAAAACCGTAAAGTGCATCGTATAAAGAACCCCAACGTGCGTTTGCCGCATTTAAGCAGTAACGTGCATTACGTACAGGTACCACTAACTGTGGGCCTGCCAATAGTGCAATTTCTTCATCTACGTTTTCAGTCGTAATTTGAAAATCTTCTACTTCTGGTAGCAAGTAGCCAATTTCAGACAAGAAAGCTTTGTAAGCTTGTAATTCAAATGTGTTATTGCGGTGCCATTCATCGATTTTCGCCTGAATGTCATCACGCTTAGCCAAAAGTGCTTTGTTTTTAGGGCTAAGATCAACAACGACTTGTTCAAAGTTCTTCCAGTATGTTTCGCTATCCAAACCAGAACCTGGTAGTGCTTCATTTTCGATAAAATCGTAAAGTTCTTTAGCAATCGCTAACTTGCCTTTTTGAATACGTGCAGTCATTGTCTTTCCTGATATTGCTACTTTTTATACAAGAGATTCTAGTATAACGATTAAAATTTAGCTGAATAGTACTATCACATTCCTAAATAATGATCATTTTATTTAGCGTCACCCTCATGTCCGCTAATATTGATCGGAATGTTTCGTTATCAATTCACTAAATACCCTAATGACAGTGTATAAAGTTTTCGAAATGTAGAAATTAGACTTAAGTTCAGATTTTCGCGCAAAAATCACGCATTTCCATATACATTGTCATTCTTGAAGCTCGATTAAGCCATGAAATGTGCTTATTGTCGATAAACTGCCCAGTAATTTTGCATAAAAAAAGCGCCGGATAACCGACGCTTTTTGAAGCTTTATTCAGCATTGCTGGAGGCAATTTTCTCAATCTGGCGATGCTCCGAATGCAAGTATTCATCTGATTGCATTTCCAGCAGACGTGAACGGGTCCGTTCAATCTCGAAAGCCAGTTTTTCACCTTGGTAGATGTCAACGATATTGTCTTCAGAAGTGAGTAGCAATTTCACACCACGGTCATAGAATTCATCTACCAGGTAAATGAAACGGCGTGTACCATCATTCAAGAAGTCGGTCAGGTGCGGCACATTGCTGACCAGCACAGTATTATAGATATTGGCGATTTCAATAAAGTCAGCCGGACTACGCGGTTTCAGGCACAGTTCTGCAAATTCACACCATAATACATCTTCGGTATGTGCCACAGTTTCGACAATACGATTATTGATGATGATCGGTTCATCAGAATGCTGCTGGGTCTGGGTTAGTGCGCTAAAACGCTGTGCCATCCAGTTTTTATTATCATGCGTTAACGGGAACTTGAATAACTGTGCCTGTTTGAGTACACGCAAACGATAATCCACACCTGCATCGACATTTAGAATTACACAATTCTTTTTTACCAGCTCAATGGTCGGAATAAAACGGTCACGGTGGATGCCATTTTTATATAGGCCATCTGGGGCAATATTCGAGGTCGCGACCAAGGTAATGCCGCGCTCAAACAGTTTCTGAAACAGATCACTAAGGATCATGGCATCGGTTACATTCGATACGAAAAATTCATCAAAACAGATGACCACGGCATCTTTATAAATCTGGTCTGCCACCAAATCTAGCGGATTACGTTGACCAGATAATTTGTTCAGCTCACGATGCACATGCTGCATAAAGTGGTGAAAATGCATGCGGATTTTACGGCGAAATGGAATGGAATCGTAGAACTGATCCATCAGCCAGGTTTTACCACGACCTACACCACCCCACATATACACACCTTTCGGTGAGGTTTGACGGCGGAAACGGCGGAATGCTTTCTTGGAAGCCTTAAAGCGTTGAATTAACTCCACCCAGACACGGTCTAGCTCATGTACTGCAATCGCTTGTGCATCATCCGGCATGAACTGCCCCGAAGACAGTGCCTGTGCATAACGTTCTGCAGGAGATAAGGGGCTAAAGGCGTTGTGCTGATGTGAATTTAAGTCGGACATAAGGTTCATTACTATTGAGATTCATAAAAAATTATAGCGAAGATTTAACTTCAAGCCATAACACTTTGGCATTAGCAAACTTAGGCTATTTTACATATTGGCGTGGACTCTGACCAAACCAGCGTTTAAATGCGTGATTAAACGCCGCCGGTTCAGAATATCCTAGCAATTCTGCAATCATTTCAATTGAATATTGTTTATATTCAATCATTCTTAAGGCTTTATCCTTAATGATATCTTCACGGATCTGCTTATAACTGGTATTCAGCCGCTGTAGCTGATGCCGTAAGGTCCGTTCCGGAATATTCAAGGCTTGCGCAGTTTCTGCCATGGTCGGCATTCCTCCACTTTGCAGCTCCAAATAGTCCTGCACTCGTTGGATTAATGAAGGTGTCTTTTCATCTTCACGCAATCGTTCCAGTTCAGCAATACACTTCTTTTCATACAGCTTGAAGGTCATCTCATCTGCTGAAGGAATCTTGACATTTAACACCGCTTCATCAAACCAGAAAGCGGCCTGATCGGCATTGAACTGTACCTGATGCCCATAATAATCATGGTAGAGCTGTAACTGTTTTAACTCTTCCGGCTTTGGAAATGGCAATTCAATCCTTACTTCAGGCACCGAAAGTCCCATCATCTTGTATAGGTCCTGAATAAACTTGTAAGTCCCAGAGATTTCAGCCTGCGCGACCAGCTGACCTAATTGATCCTGCAAATTACTCGGACGATAGCAAAGTGCAATGCGATGCCCAGCCTGCTTGAAACTCATTTCCCCAGTCAGATGGGTTAACTGCTGAAAACGGATACCATGAACTAGTGCATCTCTCACGGTAGGGCTAGTCACCAGTAACATGAGCAGCGGGCCATATCCCGCCAGTGCATAATGCTGTCCGATCAAGATCCCTTTTTCTGGTGCAACCCCCTCACCTACAACTTTGAGTACATCATATTCCAGACTGGGATGAATGATAGACGTAGGATCAAGGTCATCTATACGCAGCCCGATATTGTCCAGCTTATGCTCCAATGCAATGCCTGCCTTGCGCATCCCCTGAATCAAGTACATCAAACTGAGTATCGATCTCTTCATTGCGATTTGAATTTAATAGGATTGTTCCTGTTTTACTATAAATTTTACAAATTCTCTATTGCCGTTTTGATCAATTTTGTCGTCTTATTAATCATGTTTGATCTTAGAACTTTACAATATTCTAATAAATCTGGATATGCACGGATTGCACAGCATCAATACTACAAAGAAAAATAACACAACCAAAATTGCTATTATTGGTGCGGGTTTTGGCGGAATTGCAATGGCCATTCGTTTGCAACAACAAGGCATTACAGACTTTATAATTCTTGAAAAGTCCAATAATTTTGGCGGTACTTGGCGTGAAAATCAGTATCCAGGTGCAGCCTGTGATGTGCAATCTCACATGTATTCTCTATCTTATGTACCGAAAGCTGACTGGTCAAAAAGATATGCAGAAGCGCCGGAAATCTTTGCCTATATTCAACAACTGGTCAAAGAATTCAATGTCCCTGCATTTACCCGTCTAAATACCGAAGTTAAAGCTGCACATTATGATGGAAAGCGTTGTCGCTGGGCATTAACTTTAAATGAAGATGAACAGCTGGAAGCACAATATGTCATTTTTGCATCCGGTCCTTTGCATGTCCCGCAAATTCCGAAGATTAGCGGAATCGAAAAATTTAAAGGTAAAGTCTTCCACTCCTCTCAATGGGATCACAGCTATGACCTCACTGGTAAAAATGTCACTTCGATTGGAACAGGTGGCAGTGCCATTCAGTACATTCCAGAAATCGCTCCACAATGCAAACAGCTCTATGTGATGCAGCGCACTGCAGCCTGGGTGATTCCACGTGATAAGCGGCTGTATCATGATTTGGAAAAGAAGCTTTTTGCACGCTTTGACTGGTTTCGAAAATTACATCGTATTCGTCTGTACTGGTCGAATGAATCCCGTGTCGTCCCTATCGTAAAACCGACCGTGATGAAATATACACAGAAACTGGCTGAAGCTTATATCCGCTATCAGGTCAAAGATAATAAAGTTGCCCAAAAGTTAATCCCAGATTACATCATGGGTTGTAAACGGATTCTGGTTTCCAATAAATATTTCCCCACCTTTAATCGGCTTAATGTCGAACTGGTCACTGACACGATTCGGGAACTGACAGAAAACAGCATTATTACAGCAGATGGTAAAAAACGGCCGATTGACTGCCTGATTTATGGCACAGGTTTTATTACTGATCCGTGTATTTATCTGAAAAACTTTGAATGCACTGGTCTAAATGGCATTAAACTTAATGAGGTTTGGAAAGATGGTGCGGAAAGCTATTATGGTATCTGTATCAAGAGTTTCCCGAATTTGTTCCAGCTGCTTGGTCCAAATACTGTGCTGGCGCATAACTCGGTATTGTTTATGATCGAGTCACAAGTAGAATATATCCTGCAGTTAATCCAGATAGTTGAACAATCGCATACTGAGGCGATCTTGGTCAAAGATGAAGTACATGAGCAGTTTAACGCACAGGTACAACACATGATGGAGAATACTGTCTGGCAATCAGGCTGCGTGAGCTGGTATCAACAGGATGGTGGCAAAAATTTTGCCTTATGGCCCACCTACACCTGGAAATACTGGCTGAAAACCAAGTGGGCTAATCCATCAGATTACCATTTACTGAGTAAAGCCAGTTAAAGCAACAACATATTCGTTAAAGGGATGGCATAATATGGAAAATTTTTATTTTTCCTGATTATGCAATCCTTTTGGCTTATCTTCCAATTACTGTTTTGTCTGGCGATCGGCTTTCTGTGTGCCAGAAAGTTGCCTCAAACTGTTGTTAAAGTATCTTTTGCCGTTCTACCCTATTTTAGTTATGTGCTACTGATCGCGATTGCTTTTGAGTTTTCACAACTTCTCGATGAACTAGAGCACCCTTATCAAATTCTGAGTACTTCTCTCAGTATTGCAGCGATCACTTCACTGGGTGCCTTTACCTGTTGTTATCTACTGTTTAAGTGGGCAGGCTATCAACCTTCCTCAGGACGGGTTTCTACACAACTGGTAATTAAATCACTCATCAATATCAGTTATGCCTTTATTGCGCTCGGCATGGGTTATTTGCTGCATGCCGGTTTAGGTAGCTTAAATATTCAGGCACAAATCAGTACCTGGCATTTACTACTTGTGTTTATGTTCCTGATCGGACTCGATCTTGCCTATTCCCCACTCGACCGCTCATGGCTAAACTGGAAAATTCTGCTGGTACCACTCGGTTGTATTCTCGGTTCACTACTGAGTGTACTGCTCTATGCGACATGGCAATCTGATATCAGACTTCAAGACCTGATTATGCTATCGCAAGGTTATGGCTTCTACTCGATGAGCGGTATTGTGGTAACTGAACTCAGGAATGCTGAATTGGGCAGTATTGCACTGATGAATGATCTGTTTCGGGAAATCTTTGCAATTCTACTGATGTATTGTCTTGGCTGGCGCTATCCACGTGCCGCAATTGCAGCTGCAGGTGCAACATCCATGGATGTCACCTTACCGATGGTAAAACAGGCCTGTGGTAATGATTTTATTCCGCATGCCATGTTAAGCGGTTTTATTTTGTCGGTATTGGCACCGATGATGGTCAGTGTTTTAGCAGCCATCTAATTCATTAACTTTCTTTAAATCTCTCCCAAAGGGAGAGAAGCGAAGCTTAAAATAATAGAATAAAGCCCCCCTTGGGAAATGAAGAGCCTCAAAATATATTTTGAGTATACAAGGGTGAGGGAAAATATTGAAGAATCATGTTCAAATACTTAAGTTAATCTCCTGATAGCTCTCCTACTGTATCAACCATCTCTGAAGCCAGCTCTACAATATCAACACCATCAAGACGCGACATCCAGTTCCATGAACTCGCAGAGTTATACTGTTTCTGGAGTCGTTGCTGTTCAAGCTGATCTGCTATTTTTTCCAATTCATGATTTTGTTCCAGTAATTTTTGTTCTCGCGTTTTCATTGTAAATTCCTTTTTTATTTTTATACTGTTTTTTCAATGTATAAAAAAAGCCTTTCGTTTGAAAGGCTTTTTATCGGATTGATAGAATTACAAGGTTGCCAGAATATCTTTTAAAGTCTGACGCATATTTTCAGATTTGGTAATTGGACGACCAATCACCAAATGCGTCGAACCATCTAGCATTGCCTGCTTTGGCGTTACGATACGTTTTTGGTCGTCTGCATTTGAGCCTTCCGGACGGATCCCCGGCGTTACCAATGCAAAGTCTGCACCAAGCGTTTCGCGCAGCATTTTTGCTTCTTGCGCAGAACACACCACACCATCTAGACCACTGTCTTTGGTCAAAGCAGCAAGACGTTTCACATGCTCAAAGGGTTCAATATCCAGACCGATATCTTTTAAATCTTCACGGCCCATTGAAGTTAATACCGTTACCGCGATCAGTTGAGTATTATAATTCCCAGCTTTAAGACGCTCAACACAGGTTTCCATCATTTTACGACCGCCAGAAGCATGTACATTCACCATCCATACACCCAAGTCTGCGGCTGCACATACTGCCTGCGCAGTAGTATTTGGAATATCGTGAAATTTTAAATCAAGGAAAACTTCAAAACCTTTATCTTGCAGTGCTTTGACGACTGATGGGCCTTCATGGGTAAATAACTCTTTACCAACTTTTACACGGCAAAGCTCAGGGTCTAATTGCTCAGCAATCGTCAATGCGTCATATTGGCTTTTTGCATCCAAGGCAACGATAATACTCATAACAAGACCCTTTAAATTGACAAAATTAAGGCATTATACGGATTTCAGCTGTATGAACAAATATATAAATTATGAAAACTGTTTCTTAAATCAATTTAAATCTCTTATTTCTAAAACAATTTTTTTAATTAATTTTATTTTTGATAGGTTTATAAAACTTAAATCATAAAAAAGCACCCTGAGCAAGAATCAGAGTGCTTTAAATATAATCAGGAGAAGTTTAAATAGTCAAAGTTATGACATCACATCCTTATAAAGGTGTCGAAGGTCGATCCTGAGGATGGATATCAACAACTGTCTTTTCATGGCGTGAATGAGCAGCCGCTTCTGCTGCCATCAACTTCGCTGTATTCAGCTGCTCTTTACGCAGGTGGTCTATGTCTTTACGCAATCGCTTAATTTCCCAGCTGTTTTGGAAAACTTTAAATACCTGTACACCTAGCAGTAGGCCAAGAATGACACCCAATGACAGTGTCAACAACAATAATAGGCCTAAACGCATTGCAGGAACCTGAGTAAATAACAGGTCTACAGATAGTTCAGTTCCATTTTGCAATACCAGTGCCAGTGAATACCCAAATACAACGAGTAATAAAACGACGAGTACGTAACGCATAACACGCCCCTTGAATTATTTGTTTGCTGATTCGTTTACAGCATCACGTAGTGCCTTACCTGGTTTGAAGTGTGGAACTGCTTTTGCTGCGACTTCAACAGACTTACCGGTTTTCGGGTTTCGGCCAATACGTGGCTCGCGATGATGCAATGCGAAGCTGCCAAACCCACGAATCTCAATACGGTTGTCTGTCGATAATGCTTCGATCATTTGATCGATCATGATCTTCACAGCTTCTTCAACTAAAGGCTCAGCTAAATGCGGGTTCTTTAGGGAAATACGCTCTATTAAATCAGACTTATTAAGTGCTTCAGTAGTCATCTGCGACCTCTTTAATTATCAAGCTACTTGGACTCTCTATGGCGATAATAACCTGTTTAAATACAAAACGGTAGCGCAATAATTAAATACTACGCTACCGTTTACAGTAATCGTTCAGAAAATATTAGTTAACTTACATTAACAATACATTTCCTGTGCTTACTTAGTTGCTCATTTGCGCCTTGATCAGGTCACCAATAGTCTTAGGACCATTTTCTTGACCAGCAGCAGCTGTTTTCAAGTTAGCAACAGCTTCTTTCTCTTCAGCTTCGTCTTTCGCTTTGATAGACAAGTTGATAGAGCGAGATTTACGATCTACATTGATGATCTTAGCTTCAACTTCTTGACCAACTTCAAGGAACTTAGTTGCATCTTCAACGCGGTCGCGGTTGATTTCAGATGCTTTAAGAGTCGCTTCAACTTCGTCAGCTAACTTAACTGTAGCGCCTTTAGCGTCAACAGCAGTTACAGTACCTTTAACAAGCGCACCGCGTTCGTTAGCAGCTAAGAAATCGTTGAATGGATCGCTGTTCAATTGTTTGATGCCAAGGCTGATACGGTTGCCTTCAGCGTCTACAGACAAGATAACCGCTTCAACTGTGTCACCTTTCTTGTAACGACGAATCGCTTCTTCGCCTTGTTCATTCCAAGAAATGTCAGACAAGTGAACTAGACCATCGATACCGCCTGGTAAACCAATGAAGATACCAAAGTCAGTGATAGACTTGATCGTACCAGATACTTTCTCGCCTTTGTCGTGGTTCTTAGCAAACTCTTCCCATGGGTTAGCACGAGTTTGTTTGATACCAAGAGAAATACGACGACGCTCTTCGTCTACTTCAAGAACCATAACGTCAACTTCGTCACCAATCTGAACAACTTTAGATGGGTGGATGTTTTTGTTAGTGTGATCCATTTCAGACACGTGTACTAGACCTTCAACGCCTTCAGCGATTTCTGCGAAACAACCGTAGTCGGTTAGGTTAGTTACGCGAGCTTTAACGATAGAACCTTTAGGGTAACGGCTCATGATCGCTAACCATGGATCTTCGCCTAATTGTTTAAGGCCTAAAGATACGCGGTTACGTTCGCGGTCGAATTTAAGTACTTTAACAGTAACTTCTTGACCAACTTCAACAACTTCTGATGGGTGCTTGATACGTTTCCAAGCCATGTCAGTGATGTGAAGAAGACCGTCGATACCGCCAAGGTCAACGAACGCGCCGTAGTCAGTAAGGTTCTTAATCGTACCAGTAACTGTTTGACCTTCTTCAAGCTGAGCAAGAAGCGCTTCACGATCAGCTGAAGATTCAGCTTCCATAACAGCACGACGTGAAACAACAACGTTGTTACGTTTAGCGTCAAGCTTGATTACTTTGAATTCTAACTCTTTGCCTTCTAAGTGAGTCGTATCACGAATAGGACGAGTATCAACTAAAGAACCAGGAAGGAACGCACGTACTGGACCGATGTCAACAGTGAAACCGCCTTTAACTTTACCAGAGATAACACCAGTAACGATTTCGCCGTCTTCAAAGATTTTTTCAAGTTTAGTCCAAGTCTCAGCGCGTTTAGCTTTTTCGCGAGAAAGAACAGTTTGACCCATACCGTTGTCAAGTGCTTCAACAACTACGTCTACAGTGTCGCCAACTTGAACTTCAAGTTCGCGTTGTTCATTTAAGAACTCAGCACGGTCAACAACACCTTCAGATTTAAGGCCAGTGTCAACAGTTACCCAGTCAGAGTCGATGCTTACTACAACGCCTTGGATGACTGCACCCTTTTCAACGTTGAGGTTTAATTCGCTTTCTTCAAAGAGGGCTGCAAAAGATTCGGTCATGATATTTCCGATAAAGTCAGCGGTCTTGGATCAGACAAGGCCGGTTTAGTTAAGCATCTACATAGTCCCATATAAAACTGATCGAGCTATGCGTCTGCTGAATTTGATAATTCGGTTAATGAGCTAACTGGCTGTCGATATAAGCGGTCATCAGATTAAATACTTCATCGATACCCAGTTCTGAGCTGTCGATAATATAAGCATCTGCTGCCGGCTTGAGCGGAGCGACCGTGCGTTCCATATCTCTTTTATCTCGAGCCTGTATATTTGCTAAAATGTCGCTTATTTTAGCATCCAGCCCCATGCCCTGCAACTGCTTTACTCGTCTGTTCGCACGTGATTCAGCCGATGCGGTCAAATATATCTTGGCTTGGGCATTCGGAAAGATGCTGGTTGCCATGTCACGACCATCTGCCACCAGACCTGGTGCTTGTGCAAAAGCATGCTGGCGGCCCACTAATGCAGCTCTAAGTTCAGGAATTGCGGCAACTTTTGAAGCAAACTCACCAACACGTTCAGTACGGATGGTGTGGGTCACATCCTCACCTTCTAACCATACCTGTATTCCGGTTGCAGTACTTGTAAACTGGATGTCTAAATTTGTAGCAATGTGTACGCATTTTTCCAGTTCACTATCTAATGATTCTAGCAAATCCTGCTGCTGCAATGACAATCCAAGCAGGCGATATAACGCACCTGAATCTAACAGATGGAAACCATAATGAGCTGCAATTTTCGCAGCGAGTGTCCCCTTGCCCGAACCACTTGGTCCATCAATGGTAATAATTTGAACTGTCATTGCTTTTCCATTGTTGTTTAAACAGATTTTGCGAGTTTCGCGAAGCCTAGTTTAATCCCTGCTTTTAGCTGTGCAAGGATTAATTTGCTGACAAAGGGTGCACGAGCCTGCAATTCAATGGTATAAGTCACCAGCGTTTTATCATCTGAAACTGCTTCAAACTCGATAATACCCAAGTGATGTTTCACCAGCGGATTTTTAATAATTTTATATTCAATCCGCGAATACGGCTCAAGCAGTGTGATCTGTTCCTTTAACGGCTTGATCGGCCCAATACCCAGGCTACGAATTGACCCCAGACCATCAGGACGTTCAGGATCCGCAGAATCCTTGATACGTTCCACCTGAATAGGTGCAAAGGCTACATTATAAGTTGCATGCTTAGACAACAGGTCAAACACCTGCGCTAAAGGTGCAGGAAATTCTTTTTTTACTTGTATGGCGTTCATCATAAGTCCTGGTTAGGGTTGTTATTTTTAAGGGCTAATATTAAACAGAATTCAGGCCTGATTCTGATCATTCATTTGCTTTTCTTGTAACTTTAATTGTCTTTTCTGTTCCCGGCGCATTCTAAAGAAATCGCTGAGCTGCCCGGCACACTGCGCTTGCAGGCATCCCGACTCAAACTCAAAAACATGATTGTAGTAGCCAGTTTCAAAGAGCTTACGTGCACTGATCAGTGAGCCTGCTTTCGGCTCTGTGGTACCAAAAACCACGCGAGAAATCCGTGAATGTACCAGTGCCCCTACACACATGGTGCAAGGCTCCAAAGTCACGTAGAGAACTGCATCATCAGGCAGGCGGTAGTTTTGAATGGCCTGACAGGCTTCACGAATGGCTACAATCTCTGCATGTGCGGTAGGGTCATTCAATGAAATTGGAGAATTGAAGCCTTGACCAATAATCTGGTTATCACTAACAATAATTGCACCCACAGGAATTTCTCCCTGCGCTGCCGCTAATGCAGCCTGCTCATAGGCAAACTGCATCCACTCTGCATCGGTTTTAATATGTTCAGTCATGAATCAGCTGATGACACCATACTGTCTTAATAACGCATTCCAGCTGTCAATTTGAGTGACGGGTGGATTATTGCCAAAGATACCTTTCAGACTCAGGTCAGTACCTTTCTCCCATTCCGGAGATAGATCCTTATCGACCAGACGTGCCCGCACACCTTCGACAAAGTCCGGATGACGGATTTTCCAATCGGAAATCTGGATTTCCAGCTCAAAAACTTCATTCCAGGAATGTACCTGTTTACCCCATTGCCATAATAACCAAGTTAAGGCAGCAGTCGCTGGAGAACCTTTTTGAAGATTTTCACTGGCTTGACGCAACCAGTCGCTACGCGCATCTCTTAAACCAACAATCGCTTCATAATCATGTTCAAAGTTAACGCCACGGCAGACACTATGAATGACATCAAGTGAATTTTGCAATGGTCCAGGCCCTACAGGACGATGCATACTGTTTAACGTATCATCAATAGCGCGGAAATCTCCCGCCGGATAATGCTCCCAGTCAACATTGACCATTTTGTGCAGAACAGCATCACGCTGCATATCGCAGATATGGGTAGCCCAGCCAATACCATACGCGCCAGCCGCGGTCATGATTGAACCTGTTAAACCGGTAAATAAACCAATCGCACCACGGTCTGCCAGGAAACGCGTTGCACCAACATCTGGATACAGACCGATATTGATTTCAGGCATTGCCAGACGGGAATATGGCGTTACCAGACGGAACGGTGCTGCCATAAATAAACCTAGACCACCACCCATCACATAACCTTCGCCCCATACCAGCACTGGTTTGGCATAGTTATGTAACAACAGATCTAAAGCATATTCCTGCTCAAAGAATTTGTTCGCAGTTGCAACTTCATCATTGATGACTAACTGACGCAATTTACGTACATCTCCACCTGCACAGAATGCTTTAGGGGTGGTCGAATCGAACCAAATTGCTTTTACATTGTTATCGTGATGAAAATCTTCAAAAACCTCAAGCAAGGCCGATGCAATGGTTTCATCCAGTGCATGTAGTGATTTCGGACGATTTAATCGAACGATGCGCCATCCATTTTGGGCTTCTTCGACAATCAGATCTGAGTGATATTGTTTTGATACAGGAGAATATGTCATGCGTCCAGCTGCCAATCTATAGGCTCAATGCCATGTTGTTTAAGATAATTGTTTGCTTTGGAAAATACTTTACAACCAAAGAATCCGCCACGGTTTGCCGACAACGGCGACGGGTGTGCGGCTTTAAGTACAAGGTTTTTATTCTGGTCAATGCGTTGTCCTTTACGCTGCGCGTAAGCACCCCAAAGAATAAAGACTACATTTTCACGTTGTTCATTAATGACATCAATCACGTGATCAGTAAATTCTTCCCAGCCACGTTTTTGATGTGAAGTCGGCTGGCCCGCTTCTACGGTTAATACTGCATTCAGGAGCAATACACCTTGCTCTGCCCAATGGGTCAAGTTGCCATGTTTAGGAATAGGCACGCCCAGATCCGAGTGCAACTCATGAAAAATATTACGCAAAGATGGAGGCAATGCAACCCCTTTTTGCACCGAGAAACTCAAGCCATGTGCTTGATTCGGACCATGATAAGGATCTTGTCCTAAAATCACCACTTTCACCTGATCCAGCGGTGTCGTATTTAGCGCATTAAAAATCAGATGATTCGGTGGATAAATAACTTTGTCTGCTTTTTTTTCTTCAATCAGAAAATTTTTAAGTGCATCCATTTTTGCACCGAGTAAAAAATCACTCAGGCTATATTTCCAGCTTTCATCCAGCTGGACTTTATTCAGTTTTGCAATTTGCTGTTCAGTTAATAAAGACATTTTTTCATCCTAAATTGATGTCATGCAGTTTAAAACTGAAACAGCTTAAACTTTTACCTGTAAGTCTACGGTTGGGTTGTGGAATGGAATTCCCTGTTTCAACTTGTTGAACATATCAGGATCGGTCCATTCAGCTTGTACCTGTTCAGAAAATTCAATCTGATCCAGGTTAAGTAGCCCCATTTGCTCATTTTCGATATCTTCCAAAAAGCTTTGCGCGTAACCGGTATCGGTTTCATGCACAATCACGGAATACACCTCAACATCTCCTTCACCATTCTGGGTAATGGTTGAAGCCAGCACTTGCTGCGCTAAAAAGAAGAAAATACGCGAGAACTGTTCAGCAGACGGCGATACTGGCAATGACACCCAACGTGCACTAAAATTCTTACACGCCTGAATATATTCAGGATTATCGTCCTGCCAAAAGCAGATAGCATGATCGAATGAATCAAAAAAGTCCTTGATGACACCTTTTAGCAAGCCAAAGTCATATACCATCTGACCATGATCGAGCTTAGAGGCTTTCAGTAATAATTCTACTTTATAACTATGACCATGGATCGAACGCTTACAGCGATCCGATGTGCAATTTCGCACGATATGAGCATTTTCAAACTTAAATAGCTTACGAATTAACATGTGCCGTAATGTCGTCAAAAAATAGGTGAATTCACTACAATTATAAAGCAAAACTAGAAGAAGGAGGATTAATTTTGCAGTTCACGTTAATAGACAAAACGGATCATATACAGCCTCTACGCACTCTGGCTGAAGTATAAAGATAATTTAAAATGGCGCCATACTGCGATACGAGACATAGACTTGCTTATCTTGCCGTATCAGATCACTGCTAAACTGACGCTTACGTTCACTCAGCATCACTTCAATCCGTGCTTTAAAGAACTGGGACTTTACGCCCAATAGCTTGGCAAACTGGTTACGATTTTCAGCAGCTACCTGATCAAAAGGAGCGACTTGCCAAAGTTCAGATATATTAGCAAAGTGCTCTTGTTTACCAAATTTAAGATCCAAAGCTTGTTGCACAGCATTCACATCCAGCTTGTCATCCAGACTTGCCAGCAAAGCCGCTGGTGCCGTATTGATATTCACTTGCGTATCCTTTAGCGGGGCTGCCGTTACGTATGGTAGCAGCAGTTTATAGCGGTTCTCTTCAAAACCTCGTACCAGCTTGAGTTGTTCTACACTATGAAAATTGGCATTGGGTGGCAATGCAGCATTTGGCAAACCTTGATAATGAATGGATTCTGCTCCCATAGCACCAATTGGCAGTTCATCTTGATCCTGCCAGTCAATCACTGCTTCACTTAATTGTTCCGGTAAACCAACCCGTTTCAAAATCAGTTCAAACCATTTTTTCGCCGGCTCATTTACAGTTCCATCTTCAGCCACCAGACTGTTCAGATTAAACTTGCCCGACTCATCCTCTAGCCTGCCAACAATATAGCCATCATCCACAGGAAAAGGTGGCATCTGTTGTGCCCAGGTTTCGTTCAGATGATCAATATCAGCAGCATTTTCAGCATCATCTACAAGCAATTCGGAAAAGAAGGCTTCAGCACTTTTGGCATACATTAAGGACTGATTCTGGCGCATCAGATAAGCTGTACTTTCCGCAGTCGCTGCCTGACGTTTGGCAATCGTTGCCGCCAGAATAGTTGCCAGTGCAACCATGACCAGAATGGTTATTAATGCGATGCCCTGTTGCTGCTTCATACTTTGATCCTATGAGCTGCCTATATTATTGGTATTATTTGACAGATAATCTGTGTTCAGCAGACTGAACAACCATTCATATTGTACACCCTGTACAATCAGATTGATCTTGATGCCTTTCGGTAAAAGCTGCTTGTTTTCAGTACGATTTAAATCCAGTCCACTTTCCGGCCATTGTGTGATTTCATTTGGATTCAGTGCAGTAATTTGAAACTGCTCTACATCACTCAGCAATATGCTCGATTCAGGTTGATCGCGTCCGGTCTGGTTCAGGTTCCTGAATTTAAGCCGATAGACTTTTTGCTCATCCGCCCGATATTGATATTCCACCCGCTCATCCGGCGCGATGCCTTGTTCCAGCGGATCCGTAACACCAGTCTTACTAAAATTAAAACGACCATCTTGCAATACTAAAGCTGGCTGAATATCACCATTTACATTTGCGGTTAAGGGTACTGTTTGCACCATATCACGCAGAATCTGCTGATAGCCCTGCTGTAATTGATTTAGCTTTTGTTCATGAAGGGTATTTTGATCGCGCGTGACCCGGATATGATCAAAGACCTGCCATCCCAATGCAGACAATACAGCAAAGATTGCAATCGCAACCAGCAGCTCAACCAGGGTAAATCCATTTTTTTTCATTGTGTCTGATTCACCCGATGATTAAAAAACACCAGACTGCTGACACCAGATTCCAATTGTCCGGTATCAGCATTGACAATACCGACCTGAATATCAATACGCTGTACATTTGGGCTAATGGTTGGTTCAGATTTCTTATCAATCTGCCAGGACTCACCCTGCTGGGTAATTTGCCGGGATGAAGTTCCTGTTAGCCATTCCTGATTGATTTCCATTTGTGCTGCTTCATTTAAAGCAACAAACTGAGCTTTGGTGCGTAAGATGGCATGGGAAGTCGACTGGGTATATTGCATTGCCACTTTAGTCAATGCCATGGCTGCGGTAGCAAAGATTGCCAGTGCGACCATGACTTCCAGCAAGGTAAAACCTGAGGCACGATTAAGTCGAGTAACACTCGACCTGAGCGGCATTGTCGCGCAAGAAAGTCCGAAAGCTATGCTTGAGGAGCAAGGATAAACGAAACAACGTTTCGTCCGAGCGCAAGATGACGAACTCTGTTCGGAGTGCCTACGATTAAATCGAGTAATACTCGACCTGAGCGGCATTGTCGCGCAAGAAAGTTCGAAAGCTGTGCTTGAGGAGCTGCGATGAGTGTAATGCTGCTTCACCGCTGTGTAAGATAAAGAGCTATCCTCGAGGTACACATAATGAAATCGATCAGCACTCGCCTTAAATGACTTGATTGCATCAGCCCCAGCACTCTGCTTGAAATATTTAAATTTCATTGATTTTACCCAAGTGGTCGATTTCAATCGCAGAACCGACTTCATTATTATCAAGATAAAACTGAATCCGTACCGGCTTCACTTCCCCATTGCCGAGCCAAATCAATTTTGGCGCATCCTGCATGGTCAAATCCCGGTTTTGTGCATTTTCATAACGCTGATCCAAGGGCTGAATCTGCAAAGATACTTTATCTGGCAAAGCTTGGGTCTTAAATTCAGTATAGTGAATCCATTTCTGTGATGTGCTACTTAAGCTAAAATCGGTATTGGTGGGCTTTTTTTGATATTCCACCACAGTGTACTGAAATGGGCTGACATCCGTTGCCGGCTGGGTCTGCAAGGCGAGCACCCGAGCCTGATCATTCGCTTCACGTAAAATGCGTTGTAAATCCAGCATAAACACTTCACGTGCCTGCATCGCTTTACGCTGATCTACCCCACCTATATTCAGCATCACCAGAGATGCCAGAATTCCCATAATGACAATCACCACCATCAACTCAATGAGTGTAAAACCACGATTTGATGATAGAGACTGGATTTTCATGGAATGCCTTTAAGCAAACTGCTCAACCGAATTAATTTTCTTGGGTAAAGCCAGAGCCTGGTCGATATAGGCCACACGTAAAGTATCACGAGAACCAAGGTAACGCTGATAGAAACTGGAGTTCAGGATTGCAGCTGCACCATGAGTCAGTGACCAGATCGAAGCCAGATAATCACGTACTGGCATACTGCTTTTAATTGATTCCAGATAGCTTTCTGTCATGCGAATAATCAGACGTAAACGCTGTTTCCGGATCTGGTAAAGCTCAGTAAATAATTGCTGAATGCCCACCCCAGTCGTCGATAAGCGTTCCTCAATCTGATGAAACAGTACCGTACGCTCCGGATGATGCAAATGATGCAACATGAAGAAAGCCAAATGTTCTGGAAAAGCCTTTTCAGCATCCTGGATCATTTCCAGCAGCATACGTTCATTACGGATAATGAGCAGCATGTACAGCTCATCTTTGCTTTGGAAATGTTTATAGAGTGTGCCTTTAGCCAAATCCAGTTCTGCAGCCAACGCATCTAGCGTCATACCGGCTTCACCATTTTCAAGTAGCAGCTGTTCTGCCACTTGAAAAATCAAGGTTTCTCTTGCTCGAAACTGAGCCTGACGATCCATCTTCACCCTATAACTCTCTTCTGCTCTTATTTAATTCGTATTACTTAAAACTTAGAAGATTTTCAAAATTCTGCATTGTGATTGCAGCCATTTCTTCCAAGCTCTTATCATATACATCACATAAGGCTTTGGCTACAAATGGAACGTATTTCGGTTCATTTGATTTACCCCGATAAGGCACGGGTGCCAGATAAGGACTATCTGTCTCTATCAACACACGATCCAGTGGAACCTGCTTCGCCACATCACGTAAATCCTGCGCATTTTTGAAAGAAACAATGCCTGAGAAAGAGACATAATAACCACAGTCAAGAACTGCTTTGGCTGTTTCCCAGTCCTCAGTAAAACAGTGCAAAATGCCATGTGTAGATTTTTCAGCGCGAATGATATCTACTGTGTCATGTTTGGCTGAACGGGTGTGGACCACCACCGGTTTTTTCACGACTTGAGAAGCATGAATATGACGCGCAAAACATTCTTTCTGTTCTTGGATAAAATCAGTGCTATGGAAATAATCCAGACCTGTTTCACCTAAAGCCCAAACTTTTTCTGGCTGTGCCAGCTCAACCAAATAATCCGTAGTTGCGCGCGCCATGGTTGCAGCATCTTCACAAGGATGCACACCCACGGTGTAGCCTACATCAGCATGTCGTGCCGCAATCTTGGCCAGTTCGATATGATCATCAAGATCTACCGAAATACTCATAAACCTGGAAACACCTGCTTCACGTGCCTGTGCCAATGCCAGATCCAGATCACCGCTGTAAGGCGTTAGGTCGAGTAAAGTTAAATGACAATGCGTATCTACAAACACGGTGCAGTCCTTTTCAGCAGGGAGAATCTACATAGTGTAGCTTCTACGCCCTGCAGATTTAAGCCCCGTAGTCAGTCGTTCGGCCTCATTTTTAAAGAAAATGCCTTTATCACCGCTTAATTGGATGCCAAAACCTTGTGGTTTAATGCCATTTTGTTTTTGTGATACCCAGATGACTTTACCGGTTAAAGGAATTTTTTGTGATTGTTCAGGTAAAGTAGTCAGGACGAAAACTTCATCCCCGAGCTTTACTGTCTGATTGGAAGGAATAAAAAGACCACCGCCTGCAACAAATGGCATATAACTGGCAAATAGAGTTTCAATATCAGGAATATTGGCCTGAATAATCCCCCCCATACGTGATTGCATATTCTTCTCCTTGTTCGTTAAAGATTCATCAGTCGAATACAGAGCTGATCCAGAACCAGATTGCTTTGTACATTCTGTTCCAGATACTGTTTAGACTGCTGAAATTCCCCATAAATATCAAAAAGCTGTTCTAATGAATATTGTTGAGCCAATACATCAAATTCCAAATCGATGTTTTTAACGGCTTGATTTAGCTTGACACAAATCAAATCCGACAACAAGTATTCAAACATCTGCCCAAAATCACTAAAGTTCAGGCTTTTGTTCCATCGCGTCGCAATTGCGATCGGCATATTTTTTTCTATAACCAGTTTTTTCCAGTCTTGCAAAAAATCCTGACGCATCGGCATCCAGGCACTCTGAGCCACTTCAATCGCCTGTAACGGCATCTGATTGGCCAGATTCATTAATAATTGCTGTTGGGAAGATCCTGCATCTGGTAAATATTCGTTTAAATAATTTGTGGCCTGATCTGATGTAATGCGATCCAAAGCAAAATGCTGTAAACGGCTACGAATTGTCGCGGGTAATTTTAAGTAATGATCAGCCAGCAGAATAATGACAATATTTTCACCCGGCTCTTCCAGGGTTTTCAGCAAAGCATTGGAAGAGGCAATATTCAGTGCTTCAGCAGGCTCTATGACAATAACACGCCAACCATCAACAGTTTGCTGCACAAATGGCAATAAATCCCGGATCTTTTCAATCTTGATTTTGGCATTCTGTTTTTTGTTTTCTTCATCGGTACTGATATAAACATAATTGGGATGAGTATCTGCTTTAAGCCACTGACAACTGCCACATTCACCACATGGCAAATTGCGCATATGACGATTTTGACATAATACCCATGCTAGAAATTGCTGGGTAAAAGCTTCCTTACCACAACCCTTTTTGCCATAAAACAGTAGTCCATGCCCAAGCTGGGGAAAACGCCCAGTAAGCGTATCCCAGACTTGTTGTTGCCAAGGATAAATTTGTGCGGTGGCATCAAGCGGCATGCTAAATTCTCAAATTAGGCGAATACAGATGGATCAAGCTGGTTCAGACGATCCAGATCCTGCTGGGTATCTACACCAGGGGGCAAACTCACTTCAGCAACAGAGATGGCAATACGGTGACCATTTTCCAGCACACGCAACTGTTCTAAAGATTCCAGCTTTTCCAGAACGCCCATTTCCCAGGTTACATATTCCTGAAGCAACTTCACCCGATAAGCATACAGACCCAAATGACGATAGGCCTGATCATGCAGTTTCTGCTCAGCTTGTTTTGCTCCATCACGGTCATAAGGAATCGTTGCACGGCTAAAATACAGCGCCTGATTGTGCTTTGACATCACCACTTTCACGATACTGTCACGCTGAAATTCTTCAAGCTGATGAATCGACTCACAAAGTGTCGACATAGACGATTCTGGCTGATCGACCAGTAGCTGAGCCACCTGCTGAACCAGTTGCGCAGGTAATAACGGCTCATCGCCTTGGACATTAACGATAATATCATCACTTGCCCAACCTTTAATTTTTGCTACTTCACTTAGGCGGTCGGTTCCCGATGGATGATCAGGTGAAGTAATGACAACATCCACACCCTCAGCACGACATACGGCTGCAATACGTTCATCATCCGTCGCTACACATAGATCATCAAAACCTTCTACTTTACGCGCCTGATCAACCACACGCAGAATCATTGGGCGACCATGAATCTCCAATAAAGGTTTACCCGGCAGACGTGAGCTGGCAAAGCGTGCAGGAATAACAATGTGTTTCATAATGAATAAACCTTAAGAAATAGAAATACCGTATTCACCAAGTTGTTGCTGCAAGGTCGCATAACAGGCCGGCGATAATATTGCCTCAACAGGCACCACCCAGATATCACGATTAAATTCCGGATTCTGTTTGAGTAAAGCCATAATCTTTACTGCATCTTTTTCAGTGGTAATGATCGGATAATTATCTTCAAACTGCAGATCTTTAATTTTATAGTCATGATGATCCGGAAATTCATGGCACTGGAATTGCTGAATACCCAGGCTTTCCAAGGTCTGATAGAAACGCTGTGGAAAACCAATCCCGACGACGGCATAAAAAGGTAAGTTCGGATCAAAAGCCTGCGACCCTGCCCGATTGAGTAAATACGGCTGTGAGGGAGCCAAATGCATATGCAAGTCAGATTGCGGATAAGCCGTATGCTCAATTACAGTACCAGTTTCTAGACGTTCAACCGGCTCACGTAAATAACCTTCAGGCAGAAGTTTCTGATTGCCCAGACCACGATTATTATCCAGCACAATCCACTCAATCTGACGATTCAAAGCCCAGTGCTGTAAACCATCATCACAAATAATCAAATCCAGATTATGTTTGGACAATAGCAGCTCTATACTCTGCTGACGATTAGGACCAACAGCCATCGGTACACCCGTCGACTGGACAATCAGTGCGGGTTCATCCCCCACACTTTCTGCGGTCGCCTGCGTATCGACATAGCAAGGAAATGGACCTTTACCTCCATAACCCCGGCTGATCACGCCAACCCGGACATTTTGTTTTTCTAGATATTCAACCAAATGGATCAGTAATGGAGTTTTCCCACTCCCACCCACAGTAATATTACCAATCACCATCACAGGTACAGGTGCGGTATAACTTGCTTTAAAACCTTTATCATATAAGGCTTTATTTAAGCTAAATCCGATCTGGTACAGCCAGGACAATGGTCGAAATACAATCAGCCATTTAGCCTGTGTATTCCAGGCATCCTGAATGACCTGTGCCAGTGACATACTTATTGTTCCTCGAAGTTGCGTTGATGCAACTGGTAATAAGCACCCTTGCGGTTGATCAATTCCTGGTGGGTCCCCTGCTCCAGAATGCGACCTTGATCCATGACGACAATACTGTCGGCATTTTCAATCGTAGATAAGCGGTGAGCAATAACGATAGTGGTACGATCCTGCATTGCCGCATCAAAAGCACGCTGAATGAAGTATTCAGATTCATTATCCAGCGCACTGGTTGCTTCATCCAGAATTAAAATTGGTGCATTTTTCAGAATAGCACGCGCAATCGCAATACGCTGGCGCTGACCGCCAGACAGATTCAGACCTTGTGCGCCCAGCTCAGTATCATAACCATTTGGCAAAGCCATAATAAAGTCATGGGCATAAGCAGCTTTAGCCGCGGCAATAATATCTTCTTCTGCAGCATCTTCCAACTGACCATACGCAATGTTTTCACGCACGGTACGGTTAAATAGCACCACCTGCTGGTTTACCATCGAGATCTGGGTACGCAGAGCATTCAGCTCAAAATCTTTAATGTCTTTGCCATCAAACAGGATTTGACCGGAGCTTGCTTCTTGATAACGCATTAAAAGGTTTACCAGTGAAGTTTTACCTGCACCTGAGCGACCTACTAATGCCACTGTTTGTCCGGCTTTTACATCAAGATTCAGATCGGTTAATGCCTGATACCCATCAGAATAAGTCAAATTCACATTTTTCAGCTGGATATTGCCTTTTAAAGTATCTTTAAAAGTACCTGCATTTTTTTCTTCCGGCATATCCAGTAATTCAAACACTGAATAAGCTGCCGCCATACCACGCTGAATTTTTTCATTGACTTCAGTGAGTGCCTTGATCGGTTTGGACAACATGCCTGCCACGGTAATATAAGCAACAAATTCACCAGCAGTCGTATCACGCAAGATTTCCGGGCGCAAAGCCAGAAACATGACAATACTCAACGCAATAGACATAATAAGCTGTACGATCGGGCTATTGAGCTCTTTCACTACAACCATTTTCAAGCCACGACGCAAGTTTTCTAGAGAGTGCTTTCTAAATCGTTCCTGCTCGTACGTTTGACCGCCAAAAGCTTTTACCACCATATTGGCATTTACAGACTCCTGTACCACATGGTTCACATCACCCATGGTGTTCTGCACTTGCTTGGACAGCTTACGCATACGCTGTGCAGCTTTGCGAATAAGCAGACCAATGATCGGTGCAAAAATCAGAATAATTAACGTTAAACGCCAGTTTGTATAAAGCAGATAACCAATCAGCGCGATTGTGATCAGACCTTGCTGCACAATCACCTTAAGTGAATCACTTGAGGCAGCAGTCAACTGCTCAACGTTATACATGATTTTAGCAGTAATGTGACCACTGGTATTATCCAGAAAATATTGCGAAGGCAGACGCATCAGCTTGGCAAAGACTTCCTGACGAATATTAAAGACCAGATTTCGGGAAATGACTGCAGTAAAATAGCCACCCAAAAACAAACCTACACCGCGGAAAAAGATCAGCAAGACCACCAGAAACGGGAAGATCGTCGTAAAACCCTGATCACGAGTCTGAATCGCTTCAATAATATATTCCAGCAACTTGGCAACAGAGACTTCTGTTGCAGCATTGATGGCGAAACCCAGGATAACCAGTAAGGCCAATCCCCAAAATTGTTTTAAATAACTGAGAAGACGTAAATAGACTTTTAAATCTTGCTTCACTAATAACCTCGGGTAGGTACTTTCGTACTAATGTTGATGTTCACAAAGCCAAGTTGCCCTGCAACATCCATAACGCGAATCACATCCTGATGTGCTGCTTTTGCATCAGCAGCAATCACGAACATTAAATCACGTCGTTCGTTAGAAATCTGTTTAATTGCGGTATTTAAATCAGCCACTTCTTTGCTCGCCAATGACTGCCCATTCACTGCATAGTGCCCATTTGCATCCACAGTGACTTCAACCTTTTGATCAAAGTTTTTCGGTGGAACTCCTTGCGCGTCTGGCAAGGTCAAATTCATACGGCTGAGTTGACTGAAAGTCGTAGAAAGCAATAGAAATACCAAGATAAATAACAGACAGTCAATCATCGGAGTGAGGTTGATATGAACATCTTCAACCTGATTGCGTTTGAATTTCATGACTCACCTCAGCTCGCCTTCTGAAGAATTTCATCCGCTTCTGAAGCATGCGAATAAAACAGGTCAGCATGAAATAAAGTCGCCTGCTGCTCCAGCTCAGCTACATATTCCTGTACCAGACGCTGGAAATAACGATGTGCAAATAAGGCAGGGATCGCGATCAGCATCCCGGCAGCTGTCGTAATTAACGCCTTGGAAATCCCCGGCATCATCAGCACTGGATCGCTGGTAGTACCCACGTCAATCATAAGAAAAGATTCAATAATTCCGATCACTGTACCGAGCAAACCCAGCAAAGGTGCAACTGCACTTAAAGTTCCTAAAAAATTAATATTTCTTTCCAGATAACCAATTTCCTGCGAAGCAACGACTTCCATCTGGGCACGTGCATATTGCTCGGTCTGTTGCTGGCTGGCAGCACCTGCTGCAAAAACACGGCCTAATGTACTCCCTTGCAGGGATTTATCCATATTTAGTTTTTGCATCACATGATTGGCATTTTGCCCGGGACCCATCAAAAGCGCTTTAGGTAATATCAGGCTCTTTTTCAGGCGAATAAATCGCTCTAATGAGATGGCCACCATGAAAATCGAACATAATACGAGGGGTAGCATCAGCCACCCACCTGCTTTTACCAATTCCCACATCTGATTTGTCCCCAATCAAGAATCAAGTTTTATTCGTCATCCAGGATCGAAAGAATACCATCTAGCTCTTCCAGTGAATGATAGCTAATGACCAGTTTGCCTTTGCCCTGCTTGTTATAATCAATTTTTACTTCTGCACTAAAACGTTCTGACAGACGTTGTGTCAGTTGTTGAATATCCGGCGCTACGACTGGCTTTGGTTTATCCTGTTTTGGGGTATTGAAATCACGCACTAATTGCTCAGTCTGGCGTACGGACAGGCTCTTCTCAATTACCATTTCAGCCACTTTCAGCTGGTCTTTGGCTTTCAAAGTCAGGATCGCACGCGCATGCCCCATATCAAGCAGCCCTTGCTGCATAAAGTCTTTGACCTCTTCAGCCAAGGTCAGCAAACGCAGTAAATTACTGACTGTCGTACGCGCCTTGCCTACAGTATCGGCAATTTCCTGATGGCTCAGACCAAATTCTTCATGGAAACGTTGCAGCGCCATTGCCTGATCAATTGGATTCAGATCCTGACGCTGGATATTTTCAATCAAAGCCAGCGCAATTGCCACCTGATCATTCAGATCACGTACAATCGCAGGAACTTCTGTAAGGCCTGCCAATTGTGCTGCACGCCAGCGACGCTCACCCGCAATAATTTCATAAGGATGGCGTTCATCATCTACCGGACGGATGACAATCGGCTGCATGATGCCATGCTTCTCAATTGAAGCAGCCAGTTCCTGCAAATCCTGTTCATTGATATAGCGACGTGGCTGGTATTCACCACGTTTCAACAGATTCACATCAATCTGCTTCAGCTGACCATGATCCAGACCTTGTGCTTCAAGCTGTAATTTTTCTTTTTGAATTGACCCCAGTAATGCATCCAAACCACGACCTTTGGCGAGTCCACGTTTCTTCACGGTCATGCTTTACTTCCTTTTTTCACTTTGCTTTTCTTTAACATTTCAGCCGCCAGATTGAGGTAAGCAACTGCACCCTTAGAACTTTTTTCAAAATAAATCACTGGCAAACCATGTGCTGGTGCTTCAGCCAGACGGATATTACGTGGAATCACGGTATCGTAAAGTTTCTTGCCAAAATATTGTTGTAATTCTTCAGAGACATCACGTGTCAGTGCATTACGCGCATCATACATGGTACGTAATACACCCACGATTTGTAGATCAGGATTTAAAGCCTGCTGAATCCGGTCAATGGTCTGAGTCAAATCAGCCAATCCTTCTAATGCATAATACTCACATTGCATTGGAATAATTACGCCATCCACGGCAGCTAAGGCATTCACGGTAATCAGGCTTAAACTTGGTGCACAATCTACAATAATATAATCAAATGATTTTTCAATTTCCTGCAGGGCATCACGCAGAATAAATTCACGGCCTTCCTGTTCGGCAATTGCCAGCTCTACACCAGCCAGATCACGGTTGGCGCCTAATACTTTATATCCAACTTCCGCCTTGGTAATTGCCGTTTCAATCGGCACTTCACCAAGCAACACATCCGTTACTGAATAAAGTAAATCATTTTTCTGAATGCCCGAGCCCATCGTAGCATTACCTTGTGAATCCATATCCACAAGCAGCACACGTTTTTTTAATACTGCGAGAGATGCCGCCAAATTTACTGCGGTTGTGGTTTTGCCAACGCCACCCTTCTGGTTTGCAATCGCAATAATTTGTGCCATGTTGACCCCAATTCCTTTGAAAATCTTAAATACGTTTTAATAAAAGTAAATGACGTTGTTCGTCTAATCGCGGAACTTTTAGTTCAATAATCTCACAACTGAATTCATCTTTTAAAGCACTAACTTCATCTTGTGGAATCAGACCTTTCATGGAAGCAATAATACTTTGCTCATGCATATAAGGTTTTGATGCGTTTACAAAATCGGTCAATGATGCAAAGGCACGACTGGTAATCACATCAAACTGACCGAGTTCATTAATACTGTCTTCATTTTCAACACGTGTTTGCACCGCAATCACATTTTTTAGCTTCAAGTCAGCAATAAACTGCTTCAGGAAACGGATTTTCTTGCCATTTGAATCTAATAGTACGCAGTTACGTTCCGGCTGACATAATGCAATGATCATGCCTGGCATCCCGCCGCCGGTACCAATATCGAGCAGACGGCCTGATGGCAGATCCTTTAAAATGCTTAAGCTATCTAGTAGATGCTTGACCAGCATTTCTTTCGGATCACGAATGGCAGTCAGATTGTATGCCTTATTCCACAGCACCAAAGCGTCCTGGTACTTGAGTAATAAATTTAAAGTTTCATCACTCAATGCTAAACCTAAAGCCTGGCTACCCTGCTTTAATTCCTGAAAAAACGTATGCATAAACAATTAACGCTCGAAAAAATTAGAAGAAAGTATACCGCTTTCTCTATATTGGCACAGTAGGGAGTGCTTAGTGAATATTCACTTAAGCATATTTCCCTTCACGAATTTCAGCATCCAGTGCAGCCAAACGCTCTGGCGTCCCTACATCAACCCAGTCACCAATCAACTTTGAGGCAGCGACTTGATTTGCCAGCATCGCCTTTTTGAGTAATGGCGCCAGTGGACGCTTACCTGCTTCCAGACCTACAAACATTTTTGGATCAATCAAAGAGACACCACTAAAGGTCAGATTTTCACCCTGAACACTCTGATCAAAGGTATAAGCTTTACCTTCAACCAAGCTAAAATCACCTTGTGGGTGCTGAGGTGGGTTTTGCACCAACACCAGATGTGCCAGGTTTTCACCCAGCTCCACTGTCAATAATGGCGCAAAATCCATGGTGGTCCAGACATCACCATTCACCAGAATAAAAGGCTGACCCCCTAATAAAGGCAAAGCGTTGATAATACCACCAGCAGTTTCCAGCCCCTCACCTTCATGTGACCATAAAATCTTGACACCAAACTGCGAACCATCACCCAAAGCTTCCACAAGCTTTTCACCGAGCCATGCAGTATTAATGACAATTTCATTCACACCGATCGCCGCCAGCTTTTCGATATGCCAGACGATCAGAGGCTTGCCCCCAACTTCCAAGAGTGGCTTTGGTGTATGCAGCGTTAAAGGGCGCATGCGATTACCTAGGCCTGCAGCCAGAATCATCGCTTTCATTTATGCAGCCACCTCATATGAACCATATTTTTCTTCAAAAGCTGGCAATACGCGCTCATTGATAAATTGCATAAACGGCTGCAATTCTGCATAAGGTTTACTTTCTTCCAGCAGATACCACATCACACGCGGCAAATCTTTCAAATATCCCGATTTACCATCACGTTCAAACAGGCGCACAAAAATACCTAAAATCTTGATATGACGTTGAATGGCCATCATGTCGGCATCTTTCTTGAACTGACCAAAATCACGACCCTCTTTGGCAGAAGCCGGCAATAAGTTATAGAAAATTTCAAACCAGCGATAGACACGGTCAGCATTCCACTGCACATAGGCATCGCGGGTAATCGAGATTAGATCATAGGTATCCGCACCAATCACGGCATCCTGAAAATCGATCACGCCCAGATCTGTTTCACCTGCAATCTGCATCAGGTTACGGCTATGGAAATCACGGTGCACAATCACTTGAGGTTGAGCTAATGCTGCATTCGCCAGAATAGCAAAGGTACGCTTAATCAGCGCACTTTCCGCTGCGGTCGGAATGACTTTTAAAGCCGGTAACATCCAGTCAGTCAGCAATTCCATTTCCGAGATCAGTTTTTCATAAGAATACTCAGGGAAATGCCCTATACCTTGAATAGACTGCAACTGAACTAATTGTTTGAAACTCTGCTCATAATAAGCATCCACAGTGGCGTCATTAAGCAGATCAGACAGCATCACATTGCCGAAATCTTCGAGCAGTAATAGACCATTTTCCAGATCCTTCGCCACAATGTGCGGCACGCGAACACCATTCGCATCAAAAAATTCATCTATCGTCACAAAAGGCACACAATCTTCTTTTTCTGGTGGTGCATCCATTAGCATAAATGTTTTATTATTCAGTTTGATTCGTGCATAACGACGAAAACTGGCATCGCCTGCTAAAAAATGAGTTTCAAATTGATCTGAACCGAGTACAGAAGCAATCCAAGATTGTATCAATTGTTCGCGTTGAGTATTCATTTGCAATAAATTCTAGTACAGGCTGAGTTTTTAAAGTACTAAGTGTAGCTACTTATCAACTTTTTCTCTATGATGCGACAATAATTAATTGCGATAAAAGCATGATTGGTTAATGAGACAAATGAAGCATCAGTTTAAATATAATCCTTTAGCGACTGCGATCTTAACTTTGTTATGTGGTAGCTCAATTTCAAGCTATGCTGCAGAAAATGACTCATCCAACAGCCACAATCAGCAGCTTAAACAAAGCTTACAGGAAACCTATCCTGGTGAAGCATTTTTCTCTCAATATTATGTTGACAAATCCACGCCTGAAGCACAACAACGTCAGGGGCAGTATTTAAGTTCTGCTTATTGTCAAGGCACCTGGATTACTCCGGTTTCACCTGCAGTGGAAGCAGTTGCTCCAGATCAAGCGACTTCTACTGTTACTGCTGACTATGGCCACTATAATCCGAATGGCGATTCCTACTTAGAAGGCAATGTCATCATTGATCAGCAAGGTCGTCAGATTCGTGCAGATCAAGTGACTATTGACCAGACCCAGACCTACGCCAAAGCTCAAGGTCGAGTACAGCTGGCACAAGCAGGTCTGCTCTCACAAAGTGATGATATTAATTACAACCTAAAAACCCAACAAGGCGACTTAAATAACAGCTTTTATATTGCAGAAGAACAACATGCGCATGGGCGTGCAGAAAAAATCGCCAGAACTTCCACTGAAACAGTTGAGCTGGAAAATGCAACCTATACCACTTGCCCACCTGAACAGAAGCCAACCTGGAAAATTCAGGCGGATCGCATCAAGCTGAATCAGGAAACAGGTCGTGGTGAAACTCGTAATACCAAAATATACGTTAAAGATGTGCCTGTTCTTGCAGTACCTTATTTTAACTTCCCGATTGATGATCGTCGCACCACCGGAATTCTGACCCCTAGTTTTGGTTTTACCAATGATGGTGGCTTAGAACTAGGTGTTCCAGTATATCTAAATCTGGCACCAAATTACGATGCTACCATTACACCACGTTATATCGCTGACCGTGGTGCAATGCTGGATGGTCAGTTCCGTTACTTAACCGAGAACTTTGGCTATGGTCAAATCTGGGGGGGCATTTTACCTTCAGATCGTAGCTATGACGATCAAGACCGTAAAGACCTGCATTTCCGTCATGACTGGCAGATTAACGAGCAGTTCTCAACCAATCTTGAATATAACTATGCTTCAGATAAAGATTTCTTCTCAGATCTAAATAACAACCCAAATTCTAAAACTGATCTGAATTTACGTCGTGCTTGGGAAATTAACTATAAAAATGGTATTCCTGGCTTAAAAGCACAGTTAAAAGTAGAAGATTTCCAGACCCTAGACCCAGAAGTTGCAGATGAAGACCGTCCTTATGCGCGTTTGCCACAATTCCTGGTTAACTATAAAACGGGCAACCCACTCGGCTGGCAATTCGAAGCCAATCACGATACTGCCTATTTCAAAAAAGATGTTAATAATATAAATCCAGCTACAGGCAGTTACGAACCGAGTGGTACACGTATCTATAACGATCTGGCAGTTCGCTATAATCATCGAACGCCTGGCTTATTCCTGCTTCCTCAATTGTCCTTGCGCAACATTAATACCTTCTATGACAAGGACACGATTGATCTTTTAGACCAGAACCAAACTAATTCTTCAAGTGAAGATAAATCTATTGTAGTGCCAGAATTCACTCTCGATGCTGGTTTGATTTTTGAAAAAGAAGGACGCTATTTACAGACACTAACACCTCGTCTGTTTTATGCTTACGCACCTTACGAGAATCAAGAAGGTCAGCCAAATTTTGACTCAGTGAATGCTTCGATCAGCTATGATCAGCTATTCAGCCCACGTCGTTTCTATGGTCATGACCGTTTAGAAGACAATAACTTTGCATCCGTAGGCTTAAGCTACAGCCTGTTCAATGATGTTGGTTTAGAACGCCTGCGTGCCAGTATAGGCCAAAGTTTCTTCTTCGAAGACCGTCGCGTAACTTTAGAACGGGGTATTGATGAATATGACCGTGAAACGCATACTGGTCCTGTAATTCAACTATCCAGCCAGCTTTCCAATAATTTCCATGTCAACTTTAACTCAGCATGGATGTCGAATGGTCAGAATGCACAGCGCGATGTGCAAGCCTATTACACTGGTGAACAAGGTAATCTCTACAATGTAGGCTATTTCTATCGCAATGAAATTACTGACCGTCAAAAAAGCTATGATCAGGTGGTTGGTTCATTCATTCAGCCTGTTTTCAATAACTGGCGTCTGATTGGTCATGCTCAATACGATCTGGAAAACAACGTTGCACGTGAATATTTACTTGGCGTGAACTATGAGTCATGCTGTTGGGGTGTTTCCGTCTATGGCCGCTCATATTACAATGATCTGGATGACATCAATGAAGCTGGTGTTAAACCAAAACGCATGATCATGGCAGAACTCAGCCTGAGAGGCCTGGGTGGATTCAACAATAAATTGGCATCACTACTGGAAAACCGTATTCTGGGCTTTAATAATATCAATCAGACTTGGACAGAACGTTAATGAAGACAAAACAGTTAAAACATTTTTTTAAAGCAACCACACTTGCGCTATGCCTTTCTGCAGCAATACCTACTTTTGCTGTTGCACAGACCAAGGATGAAGTTGTAGCTGTTGTCGACAATAGCGTGATTCTTCGCAGTGACCTGGATCAAAGCATTGCAGAGATTTCTCATCAACTCGAAAAGCAAAAGAAGCCTGCACCGTCACAACAAATCCTGCAACAACAAGCTTTAGAACAACTGATTTTGCGTCAGGCTCAACTTGAACAGGTAAAGCGTTATAATGTTCGTCCTGATGAAAAAGCGCTTAATGATGCAGTATTAAAAGTTGCACGCGACTCTGGTTCTTCTAGCCTGGAAGCTTTCCAGCAAAAGCTGGATTCAATTGCACCAAATACTTATGCTGCTCTACGTAACCGTATTGCAGAAGACCTTGCGATTAACCGTTTACGTCAACAGATTGTGACTTCCCGTATCAAAATCAGCGATCAGGATGTGGAGAACTTCCTGAAAACCCCGCAAGGTCAGGCATTACTCGGCAATCAGGTTCATGTACAACATGTCCGTGTTTCTGGTGACAATACAGCTCAAGTTGCAGCAGAGGTAAAGAAAGAGTTAGAAAGCTCTACCGACCTGAAAGCAATTGAGAAGAAATACTCCAAAAATGGTGTCAAAGTTGAAGCTGCTGACATGGGCTTCCGTAATATTTCAGATATTCCAGATGAGCTCGCATCACGTGTAACCAGCCTTCAGCCTGGTCAAACCTCTGAACTGATTGAAGCCCGCGATGGTGCTCACATTCTTAAGCTGATTGATCGTAAAGCGGGTGAAAAGCGTGCACTCGTACAACAATATCAGACGCGTCATATTCTGATTCAGCCTTCCGAAGTAGTGAGTCCTGAAAATGCCAAACAGATGATTGACAGTCTGTATACCCGCCTAAAAAATGGTGAAGACTTTGCCGTACTGGCGGCTACCTTCTCCAATGATCCTGGTTCAGCACGTGACAGTGGTAGTCTAGGCTGGGTGAATCCAGGTGTGATGGTCCCAGAATTTGAAGAACGTATGAAAAAAACGCCTGTGGGCCAAATCAGCGAACCGTTTCAGTCTCAGTTTGGCTGGCATATTCTACAGGTGACAGATACGCGCCAACAGGATATGACTTCAGAATATCAGGAACGTATGGCACGCCAGCTTTTAGGCGAACGTCAGTTTGATACAGAACTGGATAGCTGGTTACGTGAGACACGCAGTAATGCCTTTGTTGAGATTAAAGATCCACAACTGGACCGTAAAAAGAATTAATATTCAGCATCTTTAAAAAAAACCGGCTTTTGGCCGGTTTTTTTATTATCTATATAAGACTATTACCATAAAAAAAACCTCTCATTTCTGAGAGGTTTTTTGAATTCTTAAATCAGATTAACGGTTGTTTTCGTCATCTTGAGAATCTTCGAATTTTGCATCATCAGTAAAGCCAGCACCTTGACCACCAAAGCCACCTTGACCACCGAAGCCGCCTTGACCACCAAAGCCGCCAGGTTGACCGCCACCGAAGCCACCTTGACCACCGAAGCCACCAGGTTGACCGCCACCGAAGCCACCTTGACCGCCGAAGCCGCCAGGTTGGCCGCCACCAAAGCCACCTTGACCACCGAAGCCACCAGGTTGGCCGCCACCGAAGCCACCTTGACCGCCAAAGCCAGCACCTTGAGGACCAGCAGGAGCACCAGCAGGACGTGGGTTACGTGCAGGAACTACGGTAGAAATCGCGTGTTTGTAAACCATTTGGCTTACAGTATTTTTTAATAATACAACGTATTGGTCAAATGATTCGATATGACCTTGTAGTTTGATACCGTTAACCAGGAAGATAGAAACAGGAATACGTTCTTTACGTAGGGAATTCAAGAACGGATCTTGTAAAGTTTGACCTTTAGACATGTTATAACTCCAAAAAATTTTAAAATCAGCGCAAAAAACTATCTTTATTTTTCAATTAAAAATTATAAAAAAGATAGTCTGTAAATTTTGCTTTATCCGTAACAGTTTCGCAAGTCTTCTTGAGCCTGCTGTGCGGTAAAATATGTAGTAAATTTATGCTTATCTTGCAAAGATCTTAACCATGTGTATTGACGTTTAGCAAGTTGTCGTGTTGCAAACAATGCTTTGTCTTCCATTTCTCGCTGTTTTTCAACACTTCGATCACTGTTTTTTATAAATTCGATCGCCTGACGGTAACCAACGGAACGCATGGATGGAAGATTTTCATCAAAATCGTATTTTTTCATCAAGCTTTTCACTTCATTTAAAAAACCGATTTCCCACATAATTTCTAATCGTTTTTCAATACGCTTGTGTAATTCTACTCGGTCTGGGATTAGCGCGTAATTATGAAAACTGTAACGATATGGTTGATTTTTTGGTTGTTCTGCTTGTAGTTTTGTTATAGCTTGGCCAGTTAGCTTATAAACTTCTAAGGCACGAATAATACGCTGTTTGTCACTTACTTTAAATTTTTGCCCTGCGACTGGGTCTACAGTACATAATTCCGCATATACTGCTTCCCACCCTTCCCGTTCGGCTTTTGCTTCAATTTCCGCACGTACCTTATAATCTGCACTGGGTAGATTATCAGATAATCCCTCTAACAATGCTTTGAAATAAAGCATTGTTCCACCAACCAAAATTGGGGTTTTGCCACGTGCATGCATATCATCAATCAGGCGACAGGCATCTTCGACAAAATTGGCTGCTGAATAGACTTCTAAAGGACTAATAATATCAATCAGATGATGCGGATATTGCTCTAATTCTGCTTTGGTTGGCTTGGCTGTACCAATGTCCATTTCCCGGTAAACCAGTGCAGAATCGACGGAAATCAGCTCAAAATTTCCTTGCTCATAGAGTTCACATGCCAAAGCGGTTTTACCACTTGCAGTTGGTCCCATTAAGTTGATGACCGGCAATTGATTTGACATGTACCACTACTCTCCTCGAGCAAAAAGTTTATCTAGTTGAGCCAGTGGGAAAGCACGCCATGTTGGACGTCCATGATTACACTGGCTGGCAAATTCAGTTTGTTCCATCTGACGCAATAAGGCATTCATTTCAGACAGACTTAAAATACGGTTTGCACGTACCGCACCATGACAGGCCATGCCTGCCAGGATCTGATCACGCTTTTGCAGCAGGCCTTGCGCCTGATCCGTTGGGTCCAGATCATCCAGCAATTCAGGAATCAAGGCATCAAAATCTGCCTTGTGCAGGATCGCAGGAACTCCGCGCACGATCACCTGTTCATCACCATACTGGTCAATCTCCAGACCAAATCGGGCCAGCTGTTCCTTCAACTCTTCTACACGCATGGCCTGCATACGACTGATAGACACCACTCTAGGAATTAAAAGCTGCTGCGACGTCCAGAACTCCGGTTTATCCCAGGCAGACTTCATTTGCTGCAAGACGATACGCTCATGTGCTGCATGCATATCTACAATAATCAGACCTTCTGTGTTTTGTGCAAGGATATAAATCCCATGCAGCTGTGCAATCGCAATGCCTAAAGGATGCTCATCTATTTTGGCCTGCACATGTGTCTGAAAAGACTGCTCAGGGCTCAGCTGCTCAGTTTCGGAGTTTACTCTAAGTGGTGCCAAATAGCTTTGTAAGGCATTGTTAAGCTGCTGTGAACCACTATAAGGCTTGGTATAATCCTGCACATAATGCACAGTTTGTGGACGCGATGATTCAAAGTCAGTCAACACATCTGAAGCTTCAGCTTCTATATATTGATGAGTATTACGAGGATGTAGATGCTGCTGAACTGCATAAGGTCCAGGAGGGGACTGCGGTGCAGCCTGATGCAGGCTAAATTGTTCCTGATAACGCGGCTGAGGCGTAAGTGGTACAGGTTCCTCAGTTTTCATTGCATCAGCCAGATTAGCTGTTGCGGTCTGGAACTGTGCTAGCGTTTCTTTGGCATAATGACGTACAAACTCATGTACTTCACGCTGATTTAGGAAACGGATTTCATGTTTGGTTGGATGTACATTGACATCAATATTTTCCGGATCCACTTCCAGAAACAGCAAATAAGCTGCATGCTGGTGTCCATGCAGAATGCCGTCATACGCCATACGCAATGCATGAGAAATGGTCTTGTCTCTTACGATACGACCATTTACATAGACATATTGCATATCGGCTTGAGCACGCGCATCCAAAGGATGACCGAGCCAGCCAGACAAACGCATGTTGATACTATCTGCATCCATCCAGTAAGCATTTTCAGTAAATTGGCGCCCCAATAACTGCTGCACACGCTGGAAACGTAATGCTCCACTGTCTGCCACAGGCAGATTCAGCTTGATACTTTCATTATGTTCCAGCACAAAACGGATATCGAAATGGGTCAGTGCCAGACGACGTACAATCTCTTCAATATGACCAAATTCAGTGCCCGGTTTTTTCAGAAATTTACGACGTGCCGGTACATTAAAGAACAGATCCTGCACCCGGATATGGGTACCACGTGAAGTGGCAACTGCCTGAATTTCCTGATGGTCAAAAGCAGTACCATTCACTTCAACCTGATAACCAATGCCATCTTCGCTTTGGCTACTGGTCAAGGTTAGACGCGATACGGCTGCAATCGAAGCCAGCGCCTCACCACGGAAACCCAGACTGGTGATGGCATGCAATTCCTCTGCTGTCTGAATTTTACTGGTGGCATGACGCATGACCGCCAGCGCTAAATCTTCCGGGTGAATTCCTCGACCATTGTCAATAATTTCGATCAGTGTACTACCGCCCTGTTCTACACGAATCACCAGTTCAGTCGCACCAGCATCAATCGAGTTTTCGAGCAGTTCTTTCACTACAGATGCAGGTCGTTCAATCACTTCACCCGCTGCAATCTGGTTCGCCAGTGCAGGATCAAGTGAACGGATACGGCGTGCGCTTAAATCATTCGACATGTGGGAATTGCTGCTCCAAAGCCTTCTGTAATACTGAGTTTGATGAAGTCAACGCTGCAGTACGAGTCAACTCATCTTCAGATTTAAGAATTTCAATGATCAGATCTGCTTCAGGTATTTCATCACCACCTTTAGATGGCCATTCAAACAAGAATAATGCCTTTGGGGTTTCAAGATAATCCCGAATACCCATCAGTTCCAGTTCATAGGGATCATTTAAACGGTACAGGTCAAAGTGGAAAATATCCTTCCCTTGAATATTATAAGGTTCTACCAATGTATAGGTTGGACTTTTGACCGAACCCTGATGACCGAGCTGTTGTAAATAATAGCGCGTCAATGTCGTCTTGCCTGCTCCCAGATCACCGATCAGATAGATCACTCCCGTACTAAAATTCGCGGCCAATACCTTAGCCAGCTGTTGGGTATCTTCTTCATGATTTAAGGTGACAGTAAATGAATAAGGCATATGACTCACGACATGATTCAAAGGAACAAATATGATAGCATCGCCGCAGTTTAAAAGCCTATTCTGCCGCATGAGAAAATGTATTTTTTCATAGCATTTGTTTCCTGAATGAGATCCACTTCCCCATATGAATACTTCTGCTGAATTTATCCCACCGATGATCAACGGCGTCAGTGCCAGCAAAGTTTTCTTGCAACCGTCCACTGCTACAACAGTCTATGACTATTTATGTACACAGTTTCCACATATCCAGACCAGTGAATGGCAATCCCGTTTTCAGGAGGGCCTGGTTTATGATGCACAAGGAAATAGCTTAAATCTAAATAGCCCCTTTCAGGCGAATAGCCACTGTTTTTATTATCGCTTTCTGGCACACGAAGTGCATGTTCCTTTCGAACACCAAATCCTGTTCGAAAATGAACATTTTATGGTAATTGATAAACCACATTTTCTGACCATGAGCCCGACCGGACAATATGTACAGGAAACCCTGCTGGTTCGTCTAAAGAAACAGACCGAGATTGAGCACCTAACTCCGATTCACCGACTGGATCGGGAAACGGCTGGCGTAGTGCTTATCTCTAAAAATGTAGCATCGCGTGGACTTTATCAGCAGCTGTTCGCAAAACGCCAAGTACAGAAAACCTATCATGCGATTGCAGGTTATCGTGAAGAACTTCGCTTTCCGCAAATTGTGCGTTTACGCATGGATAAAGGTCGGCCTTTCTATACTATGCAGGTTTTAGAAGGTGACCCTAATAGTGAAACCGAAATCACCTTATTAGAACAGCAAGATCATTTAGCCAAATACGAACTGAAACCGCATACTGGCAAGCAGCACCAATTACGTGTGCACTTAAACTTTTTGGGCATACCGATTCGGAATGATCCGTTTTATCCTAGCGTTGCACATAAAGCAGATAATGATTTTTCTGCACCCTTACAGTTATTGGCCAAACACATCCAGTTTATTGACCCTATTACCCAGCAATTGATGCAGTTTTCTTCCGAGCAAGTACTAACATTGTAATGCAGCTGTCATTACGATTTATTTTCAGAATTGATTCGTATAAGGATTGTATTTCAAATGTAATGGATTAAAATGAATGCGAAAAGTTAAGTATTTTAAAATCTTGAATATATTATGAGAAAAACTGAAGTCTACCAAATACGCCTGGATTCTCAAGAAAAGAAACAAGCCTTTGCCGTATTTAAGCAATTGGGAATTACACCAGCCCAAGCAGTCCGCTTGTTTTTCAAACAGGTAGTGCTGACTAAATCCATCCCCTTCTCCATTGAAAATCAGAATATTAACCTTGAACAATTAATCAAGCTGCGCAAACTGAAGCAAAGTGAATCCAAACCTGTAACTGCCGGCCTGCTTGCAGACACTACAGAACAGGAAGCATTGGATCTACATGCTGATGATGATCATTTTGATTTATTTGAAGAACTGAATGCCATTTTGGGCGAAAGTGACAAAATTTAACACTGTCGCATTTTCAAACAATTTCATACGCTACACCTCCCCCAAATTTCGTTATGCTCCATGAATACATAATAATAAGACATGGAGTAAGGAATGCTTGTTCGACGTGCTCAGGTGGAAGACCTGCAACATCTTTCAGTTTTATTTGATGAATATCGCCAGTTTTATGGAGCTTCCTCAAATCAGGAACTTTCTTATCAGTTTCTAAAACAGCGATTTGAAGACCAGCAAACAGTGATTTTTATCAACACCAAGGATGATATTTTTACCGGATTTATCCTGCTTTATTTGAGATTTTCCTCAGTAGCTTGTTCAAAGTTTTATGTGCTGGATGATGTGTATATCACTCCACTGTATCGCCGTCATGGCGCTGCACGACAACTGATTGATACCGCTATTTTATTTGCCCGACATGAAAATGCACTGCGTATTAGCCTGGACACCCAGAAAAACAACCACCAATCGCATAAACTCTATGAATCAATGGGATTTATGCGAGATGATGAATTTGTCACTTTTCATTGTTTTCTCAAGTAAATCCAGCGCTTTATTCGGCACGGTATTTAGCTTGAATCACTTGATCTTCAGTTAAATAAATCCACTCACCTTCTGGCAAATCATTCAAAGTCAATTGACCTATTTGAGCCCGATGCAGTTTTTCAACTTTATTCCCCACAGCTGCCAGCATACGTTTCACCTGATGATAAACACCTTGATGAACCGCCATTTGTAAGCGCTTTTCTTCAAGACGAATGACATCTGTAGCAGCATACATACCTTTTTCATTACGTAGCTCAACACCTTGTTCTAGCTGCTTGATCTGCTCATCCGTAACAGGGTCTGCGGTATCCATCTGGTAAACCTTGGCAACATGCTTTTTAGGATGAGTTAATGCCTGCAAAAATTGACCATCATCAGTCAGTAACAGCAAGCCTGTCGTATCCTGGTCTAAACGACCTACACACTGGATTCCACGATTCATGAGCAAGTCATCAAACAGCTCAAAGACACTAAAATGATGGGTTGCCTGATGCGAACACTCATAACCTTGTGGCTTGTTTAAGGCAATATAGACTTTTTCCCGATATTGATAAGTATCGTCATATACATTGAACTCTAGCTGATCCAGATCCAGTTTATGCTTTGGGTTATCAATGATTTCACCCTGAATGCTCACAGCGCCATTCTTGATCAGTTGCTGGCAATACTTACGTGAGCCAAAACCTTGTGACTGCAACATTTTTTCCAATAGCATCTATTCATACCTGTATCGAGTGAAGACCTGTGCATTCTATCCTGAAACAATCATGATTTTGTTTTCTTCCGCTGTTTTCTAGGTATCATGCGTTGAAAAGCTCTACAATAGCTTTATTTTTCACTCTATCTCTCCCACTTATGTCGCAACTTGATCTGAATCTGATTGTTCTTTTGGTTTTACTGGCTTGCGGTATTTTTAGTCATAATAGTGCCGTCACCATTGCTGCAGCGGTGTTAATCGTTTTAAAAATCACGCCTCTCAGCAGTTTATTACCCTATGTACAGGCGCACGGTTTAAATATCGGGATTATTATTCTGACCATTGGTGTTCTGACACCGATTGCCAGTGGCAAAATTTCAGGAGAAAGTATTCTCAAATCTTTCCTGAGCTGGAAGTCTTTACTGGCAATCGCCATTGGTGTCTTTGTTGCTTGGCTGGGAGGACGTGGAGTGAAGCTGATGTCCAATCAGCCAGATGTGGTAGCCGGACTATTATTAGGCACAGTAGCAGGTGTAGCAGTATTACGCGGTGTTCCAGTCGGGCCGTTAATTGCCGCAGGAATTTTATCATTATTGATTAGTACGCAATAAGTTTGAAATAAAATTTCTATTTAGTTAACCCTAACTCAAACATCCATTCTCCCAGGATTTCTAAAAATATTTCGATATCAAATCATATGAATAGCGGCATTGAGGTCGCACATTGATTGCCTTGCGCAAGCTATAAAGCAGTACTTAAAGCTTGCTCAGGATATGCTGTCAGATCAATAAAGGGCTTTTATCTTGCGAAACGATGTTTCTCATGGCCTGTCAAAAGTAAGATAGCTTTTCTTATTCCACAAATAGTAGCGCCAAACGCACCTGGTCATAACCCATACGTGGACTGGTTAACTCGACAATCGGACGCAGTTTAATAGACCCATCATCATTGAAATGATCGGTATCCTGTCGCTTAGTCAGACGTTTATAGATCTTACGCACTTGTTCAACCACTTCCTCACCCGGATGAGCTACAGATATATCTAAACCTTGCTCTTTATGCAGTCGACCTAAATGGTTAATAATCGTTGCCGGTGTTAAGCCACGCTCAGTGGCGATATCGGCAATATCATAACCTTCTTCAAACAGTTCACGCGTTTCATCCAGCGTTGCGGCAGCATAATTCTGCTTGCCGCCATTTTTCGCCAGTTTTTTTTCATTACGCTGAATTTCAGTTTCATTCAGCGTACCGCCGCAATGACGGATAAAGGCATTGTGCTGCTTGGTTAAATCAATATTTTCAAAGTGTTCTTCGGCTTCACTCGACAACTCCTGAAAACGGCGGTCTGCCTTAATTGCCAGACTATCCAGTTCCAATGCCTGCTCATTAAAACCTTTTAGACGTAGACCATCTAAAGTTTTTAAACGCGAAAGTGCCACATAGCCCTGTCCTTTTTCAAAAGTATGACTCAAGTCAATTTCGGCAGCTTCTAAGGTCATACCTTGTGATTTATGAATCGTAATCGCCCATGCTAGACGTAAGGGAATTTGCTGGAAACTGGCAATAGTCTTACCGGCTTCATTTTCTACTGACCAGGTTTCTGGTTCAACCAGCAACGTCGTCCCATCTGTGAGTTTGACTTTAGGCAATACCCCAAATTCATCATCTTCTTCAAAACCAATAACTTCACCCAAACTGCCATTGATATAGCCCAGATCAAAGTTGTTTTTGACAAACATGACTTTAGCATGCTTTTTCAGCGTTAAGGTTTCTGGCGCACGCACTGAAGATTTCAGCGTTTCGATCAACTTGTCATTGCCGTCGCACTGGGCATCAAACTGGCGCGGCTCATTATCAATTTCATTTAAATGCCGGAAGTTGATACTGTCCACATCCATATTATGCGTATACAGACGCGTATAAGTGTCGCCAATCTCCTGATGACGTGTTCCTTGCAAGGCATTTCGATGTTCTGTACCAATCGCCTGTGCACGGATCGCATTTAGAATATCATTTAGATAATCATTGCCCTGACGGTGCTGCTCAGTCAGATAACAAACGCGAAATTTGGCTTCAACCCAGGCATCTGACATAAAGCAGAATTTATCCCGGTTGCGTTCATCATTTCTGCCCACTGGAGGCAACTGAAAGAAATCGCCAGCAACAATCACCTGAATGCCACCAAAAGCTTCATCAGATTCTTTGAAATACTTTAATACCTGATTAACCAGATTTAGCTGCTTGGCATGCAGCATAGAAATCTCATCAATAATCAGTACCTGAGCATTTTCCAGATGCTCTTTCAGATATTTGCGCTCTTTCATACGCTTCAGGTCTTCTTCTGACAAGAAGTCCTTAATCCCGATACCGGCCCAGGTATGAATAGTCATGCCATTCATGTGCGTTGCCGCGATACCTGTAGATGCTGTAATCGCAACAGATACCTTACGTGCTTTCAAATAATTGATATATTGATTCAGGGTATAGGTTTTCCCTGCACCAGCCGAGCCTGTTAAAAATACATTTTCGCCCGCTTTAAGTAACTTAAGTGCAGTTTCCTGTTTCATATGACCTATACCGTGAAAGAACGGCTATAGCCTAACGACTTTTCCGGCAAAAGTTAAGTATTCAGGTCCAAATCAGAATCTATACACGACGTATGCAGTCGTCTGTTAAACCAGCTGGTGAAATGAATTGCCATATCGATACATTGCGGATCTGCTTTTTGGTTATGGGGATATTCCAGCTGATCGAAAATAATTTCCTGATCGTGTATATGACAACCCAAGAGCAGTGGCGTAGATAATTCTGCATGACTGACATGAAAAGCAACATATTCCCCTTCTATGATCCGCTGTGCATAACTGGCGGCCAGACAGTTCTGAAAAATCCGAGCTTCCTCAATAATCTGGTCTATATTTTTTAGCTCTTCAAATTTCCAGTCAAAATAATAGAAATGTGCTTCATTCGTCAGACTTTTCCAGTCCTTAAGTGCAAAGTCCTTTTTCAGTCGGGCAATAATTTCCTGCTTCTGAATCTGGTCATGCCAGGCAATGGCCTGAATAAACAAACCCTTCCAGGTCAGACTTTTTGGAATATTTTTATGTATAGCAAAATATTCTGCCAGATAGTCACGTACATAACTGTCAAAAATTGATTCGCGTACATTGGCATCTTGCAGATAAAACAGCTGTCGAAACTCAGTCAATTGAATCCGATAACGCTGCAACTCGGTATAAAAATCGCGATTTTGTTGAGTAGCTGGCCTGATATATTGCTGTACCGCTTCAGGCAGATGAGAAGTTGCTTTATGTAAATGCTGCATATAGGCCTGCATGACCCGGCTTAAACCCATATATACCTTCTTGGTGGTGCAATCATCCATCTTGACTACTTCGCGCATCAGGCCGATCCACTCGTCCAGATACAGAATTGACGGACTGATAGCGATCCGGTGGTCATTAATCGCCTGACGTGTTCCTTTTAATACTACGGATTTATTATCCGGATGCGTGAACCATTTATACTGTATGGCATGCTGATGCACACTATGAATAAATAACCGCGCCGAAGCATATTGAAAATATTGCAAGGTCGCCAGCAGCACCTGTGGATGAACCTGATGGGTATTCAAGAAACTGATCGCCGTGACTGTAACCCGTACACTACTGTGCTGAATATTCGTACTAATCCAGTCCAACACTTCAGCAGACTGCTTGAACAGCCAGTTGATCGCCCGATTACAGTCAAACAATGGCAGTTTCGCGACTTTTTTCTGCCATAACTGATGATTATTTTCCAGAAAATGCTTCTTGCTTAGCAGATCATCCCGTCCCCAGGTATCACGGTTCATCAAACGCACGAAACCCAGCATATTACTATGCTCCAAGGCGTGCCTGAACAGGAGTTCAATATCGTTTACATGATCATTCAACTCATGCAGATTAAAACGCTCCTCAAAGGATAAACTCATAATACGGTAGATTGCCGGATGCAGAAATTGTGCTGCGCTAAAACAGAATTCATCCAGACTGTGCATGAGTCCCTGAATCGAAAGAAAGTCAGCGGGCGCTAAATATTCTAAGGAAAAAATCTTCTGCATTTGCTGCAAGATGTTTTGAGGTAGTTCTTTTCCATATAAGACATAGTCACTCATTACTGGCGTGGTATACAGACCCGCTCTTCTCATCAGATGATCAATGATTTCTGCCTGCACAACGGAAAGTTGCTGCACGAATTTCAGCACACGTGCAGGCCCATTGACCCATTGATAGACCTGTTCGAACAGCAGCTTACGTAACTGTTGCGCTTTATCACGCAAGAATAGGGAATGCTGGGGTTTTAAATCACCAGTCAGGAAATGGATATCCTGTAAAAAGAACTCTTCCAGAGTGTCTGACTTGTGATGCTGCACACTAAAATGTGGTTCTGCCAGCAATTGCGCTGTGCCCTGCTGAATGTGCTGAGGCGTATGCAGCTGGATATGAAACAGGCCATTTGCCAAGACGATCCGATATCGCTCATGATCCAGCTTGAACATATTCTGGGCATTTAAATTCCCCACAATGTCCCACTGATCCTGATAAATATCATGCAAGCAATCTGAAATACGAAGCAACTGCCTGGCGAGCTGCTGATACTGCGGTACTAAACTCTCCTGTTCCATACACGCACCTAAAATGGACTATAAACTCATTTAAGCATATTCAAGTCATCTGACACAGACCAGTAAAACAGCTCATATAGAAAAATAATTCACAAAATAAAATAAATCAGATAAAACAGCTCGCATTTAAACCCAGTTCATTTTTATTTTTCAGGATTTAGGTGATAGCTCGGATATTTTTTAATTCTTCAATTGCCTGATAGATCTGTTGCTGAATCTGATCACGGAATAGTGTCATATCTTTTTGGCTTTGGATATGAGAGACAGATAAAGCTGGCTGGAACTGAAAATAGAAAGGTAACCGTTTTGGAAAAAGACTTTTCGGCAAGGAAGGAATGACATCCCCTTTACGCAAGAGTTTATTAAGTGCAGAAACTTTGAGTAATTTCTGAAAATATTTATTTTCCACGACCTGACGGGCATCAAAGCCAATTTCGAAAATTTCATCACCGCCCAGAGCAGCAAACGGTATGATATCGTAGTCAAATTCTTGTGCCAGCCTTAAAAAGCCATAACGCTGTTTCCAGATCAGCTGGTACTGCTCGCCTTGACGTTTCAGTACTTCTCGCCCTCCACCCGGGAAGACCAGAATCGAATAACCCTGGCGCATAACTTCGCGTACATATTCCTGCACACCATCAATCGCGCCAAACTTTCTGAAGATTTCACGCCAGAGCGGAATATAAAAGTGGCTGTGGTCCGCAATACTGACCACGGCCACTTTATGTTCGTTGTACAGGTAATCAATAATCATGGGTGAATCAAACACTCCGTAGATCGAATGATTACCGACATACATTGCAGGTCGCGAAGCATCAATGTGCTCAGCACCGAAAAAGGTCGGCGTAAAATACAGTTTGGACAATCCGCTTAAGCGTTTGATCCAGGCTGCATCATGCTTAACCTGCAAGATGTCTGCTCTAGCTTAAGCGACGTGCTTTTTCACTAGGATTGAGCCTACAGAGTAGCCCGCACCGAATGAACATAACACACCATATTCGCCGTCATTTACTTCATTTGCTGTACGGTGCAATGCAATGATGACACCTGCTGAAGATGTATTTGCAAACTCGTCCAAAATCAATGGTACCAGTTCTGATTTTGCGTGTTCTTTACCTACGATCAGTTTCAGAATCAGCTCATTCATGTTCACGTTCGCCTGGTGCAACCAGAAACGTTTTACATTGGTCGGTTCAATCTGGTTCTTTTCCAGCTGCTTGGTGATCATCTTCGCAACCAGCGGACAAACTTCTTTAAATACCTTACGACCGTCCTGACGGAAACGGTTGTTATCGATATCAGCATCCACTTCGCTTAGGTTCAGGTAACCAAAGTTATTGCGAATGTTGTTTGAGAACTGGGTGAACAGTTCAATATCTTCAATTTCGAAACCAGTTTTAGTTTCAGTCTCTTCAATGATTGAAGCAGTAGCGACATCACCAAAGATAAAGTGACAGTCACGTGAACGGAAATCGGTATGACCAGAGGTGATTTCAACATTTACCATTAATACGCGGCGCGCACCAGACTTGATCGCATCAGCTGCCTGCTTAATCCCGAAAGTCGCTGCAGAACATGCCACGTTCATGTCATATGCATAGCCTTGAATACCCAAAGCTGTCTGAATTTCAATTGCAAGTGCTGGATAAGCACGCTGAATATTCGAACATGATAGAATCACAACATCGATGTCTTCTGCAGTCACACCTGCATTATCCATCGCCTGTTTCGCCGCAGCTACGCCCCACTCTGCCTGAATAGACAATTCGTCATTTGAACGTTCATGCAGTAGAGGACGAAGACGTTTTGGATCCAGAATACCAGTTTTCTCAGCGACATAACGGCGTTTGATGCCAGAAGCTTTTTCAATAAATTCTGCACTCGAACCACGCAATTCTTCAATTTCGCCCGCAGCGATTTTGTCAGCATTCTCGAGGTTATACTGTTCCACATAAGCATTTAAACTTTCAACTAACTCTTCATTGGTAATGAAATCTGTTGGATGAAACAGACCAGTACCTGTAATGCGGATGCCCATGTAAAACTCCTTTTAGAAATTACCTATATGTTAACTGATTCCAAGACGATCCCATACTTTTTGTAGGCGATTCGGAGAAACCGGTGCTTTAGTTTTCATCGGTTGTGAAAATAAAGAGATCCGCAATTCCTCAACCATGAAATACAGTTCTTTCAGGCGAGCGTCATTTTTAAACTGGAACAATTTTTCCATCCAAGGGTCAATTTGATCAATGGCAGAATCATCCCTTTGTAAATTATTTGGCAAACGGTTAAGACGCAAAATCAGTGCCTTGAGATAGCGTGGAAATTCAATCCAGACATCCGCCGGTACGGAATAAACAAAGTCAGAAAGATTCATCAAATCTAGCTGATCCTCAATGTCATCAATGTTCTTGCCAAACACAGAACCGTCTAAAACCAACAATTTCCGGCGTATTTCCTGCCACTGGGTATAAATATCGGTAATATCCCGTAAAGCAGCTTGACCATAAGTCAGGAAAGATTTTTTTACATCTTCTAACAACTTTTGGAACTCTTGCGCATTGACAGGAAGCTCTTTTATTGCCATCTGGAGTGTGGCATAAACTAACATTTGTTCCAGTTTAGCTTTATCACCCAAGGGTGAATAGGCCAATGCCAGTGGTTTAGAAATCTGTTTTTTCAGTTGGCGAATCAGATCACCGAGCTGCATATGCACCAGACGGATTACCCCGGCACGATGCTGACGAATCGCTTCAGCCTGATCATTAAAGGTCTGAATCACCACACCAGATTCATCTTTCTGTTCCAGGGCAGCAAAGTCTTTAGTGGGTACCAGAGCCTGGTATTGTTTCACCACCACACCTGTCACTTTTTGCGAAGCTTCAAATACAAAGCTTTCCGGGAAAGTTTTGTATTCACCTTTCAGCTGTTTGACTGGACTATGTGTTTCAGTACGGCAACGAGCTTTCAGCTCTTCCAGATCGCGGCCCTGTTCAATGACACGGCCTTTCTCATCAATCACCTTAATTAAAGGCAACAGATACTGCTCAACGCGTTCCAGTGAAAAGTCTTTTTCGGTAATCTGTTCACCACGCAACTGGAATGCCAGAAAGCTAAAGATATGCTTCTGCAAATCAGTCGCATCAATACGTGCCATTAACTTACGTGCAGTATCCGGAATTGGTACCAGATTACGTCGTTTATCTTTTGGTAATGCTTTTAATAAAGCTTCGATCAGGTCCTGACGCCAGCCTGGAATCCCCCAAGACCAGAGATTTTCATCCACTTGAGGCAAGGCTTGTAGCGGAATACGAACGGTCGCTCCATCTTCATCATGGCTTGGGTCAAAACGATAACTGGCTGCCAGACGTAACTCACCATTACGCAAATAGTCCGGGAACTGCTGCGTGGTCGGACGGTCATTCAACCATAATGCATCATCATCAATAAACAGATATCGCGGATCTTGGGGTTCTATCGTAGCACGCCAGTCTTCGAAACTACGGCGACTTGCCACTTCTGGCGGCACTTTGGAAGCATAGAACTGATAAATGGTTTCTTCATCCACTACCAGATCACGACGGCGCAGCTTGTCTTCAACCCGTTCCACTTCTTCAAGCTTGAGCAGATTATGCTTCAAGAATGGTGGCGTAATTCCCAGATTACCTGTGGTCAGTGCATCACGCAGGAAGATTTCATGTGCAGCTTCCTGATCTACTTTTTCATAATTGATCTGACGCTTAGGTTCAATGATCAGACCAAACAGTGAAATCTGGTCATATGCATTTACTACGCCGGCTTTTTTAGACCAGTGCGGTTCAAAGTAATGGTGTTTCACCAGATCACGTGCAGCGAGCAGAATCCATTCTGGCTCAATTTTGGCAAGCGTCCGTAAATACACCTGTGAGGTTTCCACCATTTCAAAGGCCATTACCCAAGGGGTATTGGTTTTATGCAAGGTCGAAGCTGGGAATACACGCGCCTTCTGCTGACGCACCGCCATAAACACATTACGCTCATCAGTCTTATTGGCAATGAAAGACAACAGACCGGTTAATAAGGCACGGTGCAGATTTTCATAGCTGGCTTTCTTTTCATTAAAGGACAGGTTCAATCCCTTAGCGAGGTCAACCAACTGTTCATGGGTTTTTTTCCATTCACGTAAGCGTAGCCAACTGAGGAAATGATTCCGCGCAAAAGTACGGCGCTTGTTCTCGCTCATATTTTCACGATTGGCATGCAGGGTTTCCCATAGTTTGATATAAAACAGAAAATCTGAATCTGCTTCACGGAACAGCGCGTGTTTTTGATCAGCCTGCATCTGCTTGTCAGCTGGACGTTCACGTGGGTCTTGGACAGCCAGCGCAGCAACAATCACCAGTACTTCATTCAAAACACCGAAATGCGCTCCACCGAGAATCATCCGTGCCAGACGTGGATCAATCGGCATTTTTGCCATTTGATAACCAATCTTGGTCAGCTCATTTTTCTTCTCGGACATTGCTCCAAGCTCAATTAAGAGCTTACGACCATCATTTACCAAACGGTGATCCGGTGGCTCAATAAAGTCGAATTCTTCCAGTGAACCCAGTTTCAGACTCTGCATTTGCAAGATGACTGATGCCAGGTTAGTTCGCTTGATTTCCGGTTCAGTAAACTCAGGACGACTTAAAAAGTCTTCTTCTGAATACAGGCGAATACACACACCCGGCGCAATACGACCACAACGACCTTTACGCTGATTCGCTGCGGCCTGGGAAATCGCTTCAATTGGCAGGCGCTGTACACGTGAGCGATAGTTATAACGCGAGATACGGGCAAAACCGCTATCAATTACATAACGGATGTTCGGCACTGTCAGTGCAGTTTCCGCCACGTTGGTCGCGATAATAATGCGTCGACCACCACCAGATGAACTAAAGATTTTTTGCTGTTCAGCTAAAGCCAGCCGCGCATACAACGGTAAAACTTCAGTATGTCGTGGACCATGCTTGATCAGAGTCTCCTGAAGCTCACGAATTTCCTGTTCAGTACTGGCAAAAATCAGGATATCGGCATGTTCAGGATGACCTTTCTCTTGCGCATCCTGAAAACATTCTTCTACAGCGGCTACGACTGCACGTGGCAGGTTTTCTTCAAAATCATCAAATTCGTCGTCATCACTACCGCCAATTGTCATTTCCGAAATTGGACGATAACGCAGTTCAACCGGATAGCTACGACCTTCGACCTCAAAGATTGGTGCACCATTAAAGTAGTTACTAAAGCGGTTTACATCCAGTGTAGCTGAGGTAATGATAACCTTCAGATCTTTACGACGTGGCAGTAACTGCTTTAGATACCCCATAATAAAGTCGATGTTCAATGAACGTTCATGTGCTTCATCGATAATGATGGTGTCATATTTGGTCAGGAAGCGGTCATTGGCCAGCTCAGCCAGCAAGATACCGTCCGTCATCAAACGAACCAGAGAATCTTGTGAACCCTGCTCATTAAAACGAACCTTAAAGGAAATTGACTCGCCGAGCTTTTCCCCAACTTCTTCTGCAATACGTTGCGATACACTACGCGCAGCCAGACGACGTGGCTGGGTATGACCAATCAGGCCGGTCAGACCGCGTCCGGCCAGCATGGCAATTTGAGGTAACTGTGTAGTTTTACCAGAACCGGTTTCACCGGCTACAATAATCACCTGATGCTTTTGAATCGCGGCAATTAGCTTGTCAGTGTACTGGGTAACCGGCAGATCCTGATTCAGCTTAATATTCGGAATACGTTCAACACGCTCTAGAACTTTTAAATGCGATTTTTCGAATAATTCTCGGTATTGTTTTTCATTGGCATCCTTACCCTTACGTAAACGATTTAAACGGTGGAGGTCACGTGCCATCACCCAGTTTTCGACATTTAAACCCTTCGCAGCCAAGTCAGCGCCCTACAACTATTCTAAAACATACTATTCTACTCACTTTCATGCATTTTCCCAATGTACTTATGCGCACTTAGATCGTAATTTGGTTGTTGCAGCGTGACTAAAAGCTATGATTTACATTGCGCTCGGATCTGGAGCTGATTCGTATTTTTAAAATATTGCCAGCAAGTAAATACTCAGGCTTCTCTCTCAATACCCAGAGCTATCCATTTCAAGTCAAAATTTTAAAATAAGCCATAAAATGCTTAGGCTATTTAAAAAAGACACCTTTGCTTACGACTGATACGATTTACTTTTCACATATCATCAAACTACAAGATATTTATAAAATCAGGAGCTTCGCAGTCTTCACATTCTCAAATTAAATCAATTTATTTGAAAAAAATAAGATTTTTTTAAGCTTTACCCTTGAATTTTGTCGCGTAAAACATCATGTTCTTATGCAGGTTGATGACCGAACATGTTTTGTCATCCAGGCAGCTCTGGCTATGCCGAATGTACATAAAGATGACTTGGGTAAACTGGCAGTCAGTTACATAATTCGGTTTTTCCGATTTTTGTAATGTAAAAATACCATTTTAGCTAAGACCCAAAGTTCGATACTCTTATTCAAAATTAAAGACTAACCTCAATCATGGAGACAATGATGAGCTTGATTAATACTGAAGTTAAACCATTTAAAGCAACTGCTTTCCACAATGGCCAATTTGTTGAAGTTACTGAAGCTGACCTTAAAGGCAAATGGTCTGTAGTATTCTTCTACCCAGCTGACTTCACTTTTGTTTGCCCAACGGAACTTGGTGACCTTGCTGATAACTACGCTGAATTCCAAAAACTAGGTGTGGAAATCTATGGTGTTTCTACTGACACTCACTTCACTCACAAAGCTTGGCACGACACTTCTGACGTAATTGGTAAAATTCAGTACCCATTAATCGGCGATCCAACTTGGACTCTTTCTAAAAACTTCGAAGTTCTAATCGAAGCTGACGGCCTTGCGGACCGTGGTACTTTCGTTATCGATCCAGAAGGCAAAATCCAAATCGTTGAAATCAACGCTGGTGGTATCGGCCGTGATGCTCAAGAACTTCTTCGTAAAGTTAAAGCAGCTCAGTACGTACACGCTCACCCAGGCGAAGTTTGCCCAGCTAAATGGAAAGAAGGCGAAGCGACTCTTGCTCCTTCAATCGACCTAGTTGGTAAAATCTAATCTGTATTAGATTGCACTGATTAAAAAAAGCCACGCAAATGCGTGGCTTTTTTATTTGAACAGTATCAGGCAACTTTACGCTGTGCACCAGCTGTCGTCTGAATCACATCATGGATGAATTTCAATTTCTGTTGCACGACCGGATTAATCAGGAAAGGATAAAAGTCATCCTGCCCCATACTGCGGTTCAAGCTATTCATGGCAAAAGCTACGGGTAACCAGGCCTGATAAATTTCATCAAAATTACAGGTGTAATAAGGATTTATCCGCTTTACCAAGGTCATGAACTGATCATCACGTTCTTCTACTACATGTGGATGGATCTGCATGCCGAAGGAATCGGCAGTTTCCAGCACATCGACGATGTGCAGATAGTGTGCCCAGGTTTCAGCCCAGTCCTCCCAAGGATGCATGGTGGCATATGTACTAATATAACGCTCCATCCAGTCTGCGGGTGGTCCTTGATGATAATGCCGATCTAAAGCTTCCTGATAGTCCATGCGCTCGTCCCCAAACAGTTGCCGGCAAGGCTCCAGAAATTCGGTGTTATCTACCAGTACATCCCAGTAATAATGCCCAATTTCATGCCGAAAATGCCCAAGCAAGGTGCGATAAAGCTCCTCCATATTCTTGCGTTCCATGGCGCGTTCGACATCATCTGCTTCTGCAATATTAAGGGTAATCACTCCATTATCATGTCCAGTCATGACTTTAGGTTCATCAGGATTATTTGGATTGGCCTTAAAATCAAAAGCTAAACCAGATTCAGGATTTTCCTGCCGAGACTGCAACGGCAACTTCCAGCGCAATAAAGAATAAACCAGGCGATGTTTTGCGAGTTCAATTTTATGCCAACGCAGTCGATACTGGGGTTCATTTAAATTGGGAATCACACGATTCAGGCGACAAGCCAGACAGAAGTCATGCGGATCTTCTTGCGGAATCACCCAGTTACATACCGCATACTCGGCATTAGCACAATAACGGTATTTGGCCTGTGTATCTGGTTCTGTCAGTATTGATCCATCTGCATTGGATTCTAAAGCCACCATCAACATGGTTGAGCTATCAAACCCCAGCAGATGTTGACATGCAGTACAGTAATTATTATCAAAATAAACAGGTTGATGGCAGTGGGAGCACTTAAATAATTGCATGTAGAAATAACTCTGCTTCGTTCTTGTTTTCCCCTCATCTTAAAGCAGTTTTTTTTAACTACCTTAAATTTTTTGTAGCATTTTCTTACAACAGGTATCCAGAGTTTGCATATTTTTTGCTTAATTGAAAGTATCGTTTCTTGATGAAGATTTTACCTTGAGCTATTGATTGAATTGATCATCCTGGAAAGGGTGAGAAAGAGAATAAATTTACAAAGCAACTATATAGAACTCAGTGCCCTTGAATTAAGTTCAAGAGATAGACCAATAAGAATTAAATCTAAATCTTCCTGTCTATCGGAGGTGTAGTATGGCTCTACTTTTAACAGTAATTTCCTGGAAATATAATCCTTCAAGCCGCCATCTTAAAATTTTCTATGACAATGGTTTAACCGAGCTTTATCATCCAGTGCCCGAATATATTTATGACAACTTACTCAGGCGTCATGACAAGGCGGCCTTTGTGAAAAAATACCTGGAATATGATCTTAATTTCACCCGGATTTACAGTGATTAAAACCGGGCTATTTACTCGAAACTATTATTGAAAAGTAATCAAGAGTAAGCCTGCACCGATATCGACTGTAGAAGATACAAAACGCTTATCCAGATCGACCAATGCTTTGAATACTGCCACCTGTTCTGCATGAGAAAGCACATTATCCACTACAAGTAACCCACCCTGCTGTTGCAACAATTGCGGCAGGTAGCTCCAATATTCAACATAAGCATCACGCTCAGCATCCAGCAGAATAAAATCGAACTGCTGCTGACAGGATTGTAAATAATCCAATGCATCTGTTACCTGAAAATCAATATGACTGTCCAGCTTTAAATGTTGAGCATGTAGCTGGGCTTCTTTCGAGCGCTCTGCATCAATTTCCAGAGTCACCATGTGACCTTGCGTGCTTGATAAAGCTTCGGCCAACCATAAAGTGGAATAACCTGTAGATGTTCCGAGCTCAAGCACACATTTAGACTGTTGTGCACGAATAAGTATAGAGAGAAACTGCGCTGATGCAGGTTCGATATTACGATAGCGCTGTAACCGATCACTCAGACCAGCATCATGCGCACTAAAGCGAGCATATAATTCACGAACATAGTTTTGAAAATGACTTATGTGTTCCACGCTCTACTCTCTTATTCAAATGATTAGGTTTTATAGTGCTGTGATCAGTTTAAAGCGCTCTAATTCACGATCGTCATCTAAAGTTATCACCTCAGTAAACATGCTGAGTGGACGCACCCAGATTGAATAGTCACCGTATAGACATTGATAAACCACCAGCTTTTCTTCAGTCTCACTATGCATGGCGACATGCAGGACCTGGTATAATTGACCTTTGTAATGCTGATAAATTCCGCGTTGAAGTTCCATTATTTTATTCACTCGATTAAAGCAGATTCATCTTAACTGAAAATTATCACAATACTGCTAGATCACTTGAAAATTCCATTATTAGTCCAATATAAGCTTGATATCAATGATGAAATTTCCATTTCATCTAAATTTCCGATTGAATAAATAAAAACTACCTGTTTTGCCTATTCATCTATTTCACTTAATATTCTTTCATCGAATAAATT